>NZ_KV787903.1:0-1076 GCF_001807145.1 Enterobacter sp. HMSC16D10 | reverse complement strand
TGCCGTCGAGCTGCACCGGGAGCAGGAGCGCGGGGTGCAGCATCAGAAAGCGCTGGAGCTGGAGCGATCTCAGCGACAGCGGACGTATAACAGCCCTTCACTGTGATAACCTGATAAAACGGGGCTTTCGGTGGACATCTGCGCTGAAAGCCGGAGCCATTCACCCGACTGCATAGCCATGCAGCCGGGTGAAATTTATCTGGCGCAGAATGCGCGGTTTAGCGGAGAGTTTGCTGCCGGTTTTACCGGGCTGACGCCGCATTTGTTCCGAACCCGTCCGGGGCGGTGCTGATAAGGGATGTTAATGGTAAATGCGGCATTTTTTATTATATGGAGTGTATTTTTATGAGAATTAAAAAGCCTCACTTTCGTCCGATAGTCATAACCTTGTCCGTTGGTGGGATTTTGTTAACTTCTATTTTTCTGATTGCCGTTATTATGGTTTTTCAGCGCGAAAATATAGAAAAAGATTTGCTTGATGCTAATTCATCGTACGCTATGAAAATGTCAGATGTAATGAGTGGTTATATTGAAATGGCTCAAGGTGAATTAGCATATGGAGCAAAAAAAATAAAATCAACTAATGATATTGACTCACTTAAAGATGAGGCGGATAGGTTAAGATTGCAGTCTGGTATGTTTAATTCAGTTTTTGTTGTTAGTAATGATGCTGTTGTTCTGGCGACTTCGCCAGAATCTCTTGATTTAGTTGGTACCCGCTTGAATTCAAGTGCCAACAAATTGGCGATTGAGGAAAAGAAACCATTCATATCTTCACCGTTCAAATCAGTGACTGGGAATTTGATTATTTTGTTGTCACATCCTATTTATGATAAGAATGGCAATTACATAGGGCATGTCGGTGGGTCTATATATCTAAAAAAACATAGTTTATTTAGCGATGTTTTGGAGCAGGCATTTTTTCAAGAGCGACACTGAAATTAGCATTGTTAGTGATGATGGAACTGTGATCTTTAATAACGATAACAGTGCTGTTGGTCGGCCCATGGTTATGTCTGATGATTTGAAATCAAAGTTAACGGAGTCTGATAGAGGTGAGGGGGAATTTTTTTTTT
>NZ_KV787902.1:169800-218439 GCF_001807145.1 Enterobacter sp. HMSC16D10 | reverse complement strand
GGAAGTGTCTAGATTATCCGTGGCGATTCAGTTTACCGCTTCTATTTAGATAAAGACAACAGCGGGAACATTATGAAAGCCCTTGAAGATCGATCACCATTCCTTGAAGCCAATACAAGCAATGTTACTGCTTCGGCTTATGGGAACACGGTAAATGTAAAAATCACCGGCAAGGTTTATTCATTCACTAATTCTGATCTGTTCTATGCAGATGGTGTAGCGATCATGCCTGTAATTAACCTCATAGCCAATGGAATAAGAGATTAATTAACATAAGGAGTTATAGAAATGGCTGTACCAGTACACCTCTTTTTGAAAGACGATGGCGGAGCAATGATCCGTGGCGGTTCTGATGTTGCAGACCGTGAAGGAAGTATAGAGCTCAGAGATCTGATTCATAACCTGAGCATTCCAACAGATGATGCAACGGGTAAACTTACAGGTACAAGGCAACACTCTGCTTTCAGTCTAACAAAAGCAATTGATTCATCTTCACCCTATCTATACAAAGCTGTGGCTACAGGTCAAACGCTTCATAGTGCTGAATTAAAGTTCTACCACATCAATGATGCTGGTCAGGAAGTGGAATACTTCAATATTCTTATGGAAGGGGTGAAGGTCATTTCAATAACTCCAATAATGCATGATACAAGAGATTGTCCCGGTACTGGTCACATGGAAAATGTATCTTTGCGATATGCAAAAATCACATGGAAAATTCTGGACGGGAATATTCAGTACACTGATGCGTGGAACGAACGCCCCGCAGCGTAGGCGTAAAAACGAGCAGCGCCGAGAGGCGCTGCAACAATTTACGCGGATGCCCGAACCGCAGGGCGCAGCCTGCTCAGGCTAAATACCACCGAACCCGTCGAGGCGATGACGGCTAACCACAGTGCAACCTGGATAGCATGTTGATGGTCCCATCCTGCCGCCGCTCCCAGCAGAACGCCCACCACGGCGGCGCCGAGACACTGGCCGAATGTTCTGACGATCGACAACACGCCGGAGGCATAGCTGGCATGTTCCCGCGCGACGTTAGCGAGCATTTCCCGGTTATTGGGACTCTGGAAGCAGCCAAATCCAATACCGCATACCAGACTGCGCAGGCAGATATTCCAGGCGGAAGGATTGTCCGGCAACGTGGCCAGCAGGACCAGCCCGCCGACAAAGACGATAAGCCCGAGGGTCGAGATGAGCGGTGCGGAGATCGTATCCGCCCAGCGACCCGCGTGCGGCGCGATCAGCACGATGCCAATCGGCCACGGGGTGAACAGCAGAGCCGACACCACCGGGCTGTAGCCATACACGCTCTGAAACAGGAACGGCAGCGCGACAAACGTGATCCCCTGGCTCACAAACGAGGCCAGCGAGGTCAGCGCGGCGAGGGTGAAGCGCCCGTTTCTGAACATCACCGGCGGCAGTAACGGATGTTGCGCGCGCCGGATACGCCAGGTAAAGGCGAAGGCGCTGACCAGCGCGAGAACGCTCCAGCAGACGGCCTGCAGACTAATGTGTTGCGCCACGTGCTGAAGGCTGTCGGCCAGCATGATCGCGGAACCTAACAGGACGGCGGAGAGCACGGCGCCCGGCGCATCAAAGGGCGGTCTGTCAGCAGCCGATTCCCGCGGCAAGGCTCGCCACGCCAGCAGCAGGGCGATGCTGCCCGGAATGAGGTTAATGGCGAACAGCCATTGCCAGCTCAGGGCGTCCAGTATTGTTCCACCGAGTACCGGGGCAATCGCCGTGCTGGAGGCGATAAGCAGGGCGTGCAGCCCCAGAATGCGGCCCAGCAGTCGGCCCGGAAAAACGGACCGCAGGATCGCCGGGGCGATACTCAGGGTCGCCGCGCCGCCGATGCCCTGCAGGATTCGCATCCCGGTTAATATTTCCGGCGTTGTTGCCAGCGCGCAGCCGAGCGAGGTGAGCGTAAAGGTGGCAAGCCCGCTCAGAAAGACCGGGCGATAGCCCACGCGGGCCGCCAGCGCGGCGAAAATAGCCAGCGTCATCGCCGCTGACAGCAGATAACCGTTAGCGAACCAGACCGCAACGTTTGCGGGGACCTGCATCGCTCTAGCCATGGAGGGGAGCGCGATGTTGATCATGGTGCCGTCAAAGACCCCCATCAGCGTGGTGGTCATGACGGCGGCCAGGACCCGGGCGCGTTCATGCCCGGGTAAACCTTCATCGCCGGGCTGGTTGGTAAATAGCGTCATCGTCGTTACTCCGGATAAGAATAGTGATGACGAAACTATAATCATGCGCTATACAGGGCGGAAGACGCAGCATTTGCACTTAATCGTTGCATATAACGCCTTATCTGAGGAGCCATCGTGTCCGATCCTGACTTTAACCTTCTGGTTGCGCTCGACGTTTTGCTGGCCGAGGCCAGCGTGGCGGGCGCGGCGCGACGTTTGAACCTGAGCACCTCCGCCATGAGCCGTACCCTGAGCCGGCTGCGGGAGGTGACCGGCGATCCTATTCTGGTGCGGGCCGGGCGTCATATGGTGCTGACGCCCTGGGCCGAAGCCACCCGGGACCGCGCCAGATGCGCCGTGCACGAGGCGAGAGCGGTGCTGCAGCCCTCCACCGACACGCTGAAGGTGGAAAGCCTTGAACGGCTGTTCACTATTCGGGCCAACGACGGTTTTGTGGTGGCGTTTGGACCTATGCTCATAGCCGCGGTAGCGAGCGTTGCGCCCGGGGTCTGCATCCGCTTCGCTCCCAAACCTGAAAAAACGTCGCGCTATTTACGGGAGGGGCTTGTCGACCTGGAGATCGGCGTGCAGAGCAACATGGGGCCTGAAATACGGCTGCAAAGGCTCTTTCAGGATCGGTTTGTTGGCGCGGTGCGCAAGGGACATCCGCTGTCTTCACAGACTGAGGTCACCCTTGACGATTATGTTGCCTGGGGCCATGTGGTGGCGTCGCCTGATGGGGCGTTACACGGGTCTGTGGACGACGCGCTGGCGGAGCGGGGGATGAAACGAAAGATCGCCAGCGTGGTGCCTGGATTCCCGACGGCGTTATCCGTAGCGCTGGCCTCCGACCTGATTGCTATGGTACCGGCGTTGTACCTGCTCAATCAGGCGATGACCGAGCGCGTGCACGTCTTTGAACTGCCCTTTAAGACCCGCACTATTACGGTATCCCAGATGTGGCATCCGCGCATGGAGCGAGATCCGGCGCATCGCTGGCTCAGGGAAAAGGTCCTTGAGGTGTGCCGCGCGGTTTGCTGACGCTCAGAGCACTTTCCCCGGCACGGTGAGGATGAAGCGCGTCGACACCGCATCCGATTCCACGCGGACTTTTCCGTGGTGCGCGGTGACGATGGACTTCACGATGGCAAGCCCAATCCCGCTGCCTTCGCCCTTACGCTGCCTGGACGGGTCGACGCGATAAAAACGGTCAAACAGCTTTGGCAGATGCGCCTGCGGGATCGGCGTGCCGGGGTTTTCTGTTACCAGCTCAACGTCGTTATCCCGTTTTCTGATGGAGACCGTTACCGTTTTCCCTTCCGGCGTATAGCGCAGGGCGTTGGAGAGCAGATTATTGATTGCTCTTCTGAACATCTGCGGATCGCCTTCTATCAGGCAGGGCATCCCGTTAAATTTCAGCGAGACGTGGCGTTCTTCCGCCCAGGCTTCGAAGAAATCGAAGACTTTCATCACCTCGGCGCTTAAATCAAACATCACCCGATCCGGGATGAGCTGATTATTATCCGCCTGCGCCAGGAAGAGCATGTCGCTGACCATGCGGGTCATCCGGTTGTACTCTTCGAGGCTGGAGTAGAGGACATCTTCCAGCTCTTTCTGGGAGCGGTTCTGACTTAACGCGATTTCCGTTTGCGTCACCAGGTTGGTGATGGGCGTCCTGATTTCATGCGCGATGTCGGCGGAAAAATTCGCCTGCCGGGTAAAGACATCTTCAATTTTCCCAATCATATGGTTGAAGGAGATCACCAGCTGTTCCAGCTCAACGGGCACGCGGGACGGCTCCAGTCGCGCATCCAGATTTTCGGAGGTGATATTTTTAATGGCGGTGCTGACGTTACGCAGGGGCAAGTGTCCCTGACGCACCGCGATACGAATCACCAGCACAATCAGCAGGCTGATTGCCGCGGCAATGGCAAAAAGATTCTTCTTCAGCGCCTCAAGGTAGTGGAGATGAAAATTAATTGAGAGCCCGATCAGCATGACGTAGTCCTGGGTTTTGCCCTGCAGCGTTGTCCTGCCTGAAGAGGCGATAATCCGGTACGTTTCCATTTTCATGTCGGACCCGGCATGCATAGGGTTGACCGGGTCTTCTACCGTCCAGAGAAACACATCCTGTGCCTGACGGTGTTTGCTAAAGTTCGCTGTGTTCATCGCCGGGCGCAATGCCGCGCCTTGCGCCGAGCTGAACAGGGTATTGCCCTGCGGATCCAGAAGCAGGACGGCCACGTTGCGGTAGCTGGCGACCGACTCTTTGAGCTTGCTGATTTTCTTTTGGTCGGGATCGGCCGGAGACTGGAGGATGCGGTGCATTGCGCTGCTAATCTGCTGTAAGTCGCTGATATCCTGCTCGGCAAAGTGCTTCTCAACGGAGTGCAGCATAAACCAGGTAAAGGCGAAGAAGGCCAGTATGGTGGAGAGGCTGATAAAAAAGGTCAGCCGCAGCGCAAGCGAGAACGGGCGTCGGAGGGGCTTAACGGGCATCCGGCACCTCCAGCATATAGCCCACGCCGCGTACCGTCTGGATCAGCTTGGGTTCAAAATCGTTATCGATCTTTGCGCGCAGGCGCTTTACCGCCACATCTATTGCGTTCGTGTCGCTGTCAAAGTTCATGTCCCACACCTGGGAGGCAATCAGGGAGCGGGGCAGCACCTCGCCCTGATGACGCATGAAAAACTCCAGCAGGCTGAACTCCTTGCTGGTTAACAGGATGCGATTGCCCGCCCGGCTGACCTTCCTCGACACAAGGTCAACCGTCAGGTCAGCCGCCTGAAGCTGGCTTTCCGCGATCACCGTATTTCCGCGTCTTAGCAGCGTCCTGACCCGGGCGAGCAGTTCCGCAAAGGCGAAAGGCTTAATCAGATAATCATCCGCGCCCAGCTCAAGCCCTTTAACCCGGTGCTCTATCGTCCCGAGGGCCGTGAGTAACAGGATGGGCATTCCTTTGCCGGCAGAGCGAAGCATGCGGACAATATCCCAGCCGTTCACGTCGGGCAGCATGATATCCAGAATCAGCAGGTCATATTCCGCGGTCATGGCGAGGTGGTACCCGGTCAGGCCATTATCCGCATGGTCCACGACAAACCCCGCTTCCGTCAGCCCCTTGCTGAGGTATTCCCCGGTTTTCATTTCGTCTTCAACGATCAGTATTTTCATCTTGCTCCCCAGACTGGCTGCTGATGACATTCTAGTGAGCCCGCGATCGTTAACAATGACTTACGCCATAAATGACAGCATTGTCATTATCCCGTCACCGGTCAAACAGAATGCGTTCAGTAGAGTAGCCCTAAAAATCCTCTGGACTTGATTTGAACCGCTATGTTCCTGTTAAAACGACTCAGCATCACTACGGTATTTATCCTGGCAGGCTGCGTCTCGCTGGCGCCTGAATACCCGCGCCCGGCATCACCGGTACCCCGGCAGTTTTCGCTCTCGCGCAACGGCCTGACGCCCGCGGCGGCCGGGTATCAGGACACCGGCTGGCGCAACTTCTTCGTCGACCCTCAGATAGCTGGATTGATTACAGAAGCCCTGAAAAACAACCGCGATATCAAAATGGCCGCCCTGAAGATTGAAGAGGCCCGGGCGCAGTTCAACGTGACGGAGGCGGATCGTTATCCGCAGTTGAATGGATCCGCGGGTATCACGTACAGCGGTGGGCTAAAAAGTGACAAACCGACCTCACGGCAGTACGACGCCGGTCTTGCGCTTAGCTACGAACTCGACTTTTTCGGCAAGCTGAAGAACCTGAGCGAGGCCGACCGACAAAACTATTTCGCCAGCGAAGAGGCCCGTCGCGCGGTGCATATTCTGCTTGTCTCTAACGTGTCGCAGAGCTACTTCAACCAGCAGCTGGCGTATAAACAGCTGCGCATCGCGCGGGAAACGCTGAAAAATTACCGGCAGTCTTATGCGTTCGTTGAGCAACAGCTGGTGACGGGGAGCACCAACGTGCTGGCGCTGGAACAGGCCCGGGGACAGATCGAAAGCACGCAGGCAGAGATTGCCAAACGTGAGGGGGAGCTGGCGCAGGCCAACAATGCTCTGCAGCTGCTCCTCGGCACCTATCGCGGATTGCCGGGCGACAGCGGAATGAACGCCCGCGATATTGCGCCGGTAAAACTCCCGCCCCATCTTTCTTCAGCGATACTGCTGCAGCGCCCGGATATTATGGAGGCGGAGCATCAGCTTAACGCGGCCGATGCGAATATCGGCGCCGCGCGTGCCGCCTTTTTCCCGTCAATTTCCCTGACCAGCGGGCTTTCAACAGGAAGTACGGAATTATCCAGCCTGTTTACCGCGGGCAGTGGGATGTGGAATTTCATTCCTAAAATTGAACTTCCGATTTTTAATGCGGGCAGGAATAAGGCCAACCTGAAGCTGGCTGAAATTCGTCAGCAGCAGTCGGTTGTGAATTACGAACAAAAAATACAGGCTGCCTTCAGGCAGGTTGCCGACGCGCTCGCGCTGCGGGACAGCCTCAACCAGCAGCTTGCTGCGCAAGAACGGTATCTTGATTCGCTAAATATTACCCTGCAGCGAGCCAGAGGATTATATACCAGCGGTGCGGTGAGCTATATCGAAGTATTAGACGCGGAACGGTCGCTGTTTTCCACGCAGCAAAATATTCTCGACCTTATTTATGCCCGGCAGGTTAATGAAATTAACCTCTTCACCGCGCTGGGCGGCGGTTGGGCCGAATAACCTCATTTAATTAAAAAGGATATTAAACATGCGCAATTCACTTAACGCCGTCGTATTTGGTGCAATCATTATGTTTTCTGCCGGTCTTCAGGCTGAGGTTCATCAGCACGCGGAGATGAGCGCCGCCAGCGAAGGTGCCTCAGAGCAGGTTATCACCGGGACCGGCATTGTGAAGGATATTGATCTCACGAACAAAAAAGTCACGATTTCTCACGAAGCCATCCCGGAAATTGGCTGGCCCGCGATGACCATGCGTTTTACTTTTATGCAGGCCGACGCGAGTATTACTGCCTTAAAAGTCGGCAGCCACGTGAATTTCTCGTTTGTTCAGCAGGGCAATCTCTCTTTACTCAAGAGCATTAAATAGCGAGAAACGGCATGGCCTCATTAAAAATAAAATATGCTGCCATGATAGTCAGCAGCCTTATTGCCGGAGGGCTGATATCCGTGACGGCATGGCAGACACTTTATTCATCTGAAAAAACAGCAAATAGCGTTGCGGAAAGAAAGGTCCTTTTCTGGTATGACCCGATGAAGCCTGACGTGAAATTCGACAAGCCCGGTAAATCACCGTTTATGGATATGGATCTGGTGCCGAAATATGCCGATGAGGATGGTAAAAGCAGTGACGGTATCCGTATCGATCCGACCCAGGTTCAGAACCTGGGATTAAAAACGCAAAAAGTGACGCGCGGAAAGCTGAATTATGCCCAGACGATCCCGGCCAACGTCAGCTATAACGACTATCAGTTTGTCATTGTGCAGGCGCGTGCGGAAGGGTTCGTTGAGAAAGTGTACCCGCTGACGATTGGCGATAAGGTGAAAAAAGGCACGCCGCTGGTTGATATCACCATTCCGGACTGGGTCGAAGCGCAGAGCGAGTTCCTCCTGCTTTCCGGCACCGGCGGAACGCCCACGCAGATAAAAGGCGTTCTGGAGCGTCTGCGCCTGGCGGGTATGCCGGATGACGATATTCAGCGGCTGCGTGCGACCCGTACTATCCAGACCCGGTTTACCATCAAGGCGCCCATTGACGGGGTGATCACGGCCTTTGACCTGCGCACCGGGATGAATATTTCCAAAGATAAGGTGGTGGCGCAGATTCAGGGGATGGATCCGGTCTGGATCGGCGCGGCGGTCCCTGAATCCATTGCTTATCTGCTGAAAGATACCTCGCAGTTTACTGTTTCGGTACCGGCTTATCCGGATAAATCCTTCCCGGTTGAAAAATGGCGTCTTCTGCCGAGCGTGGATCAAACCACCCGTACGCTGCAGGTGCGCCTGCAGGTCTCCAACAAGGATGAACTGCTGAAACCGGGCATGAATGCCTACCTGAAGCTGAATACCCAAAGTCAGGAAATGTTGCTCATTCCGTCTCAGGCCGTTATCGATACCGGGAAAGAACAGCGCGTTATTACCGTTGATGCGAACGGGAAGTTTGTACCGAAAAGGATCCACGTTCTGCATGAATCTCAGCAGCAGTCCGGCATTGGTACCGGACTGGAAGAGGGGGAGTCGGTGGTAGTCAGCGGTCTGTTTCTGATTGACTCGGAGGCCAATATTACCGGCGCGCTGGAGCGCATGCGCCACGCTGAAGCCGCTGACGACGCGCATTCAGGCCATTAAGGAGACGATGATGATTGAATGGATTATCCGGCGTTCGGTTGCCAACCGTTTCCTGGTGATGATGGGCGCGCTGTTTCTCAGCGTCTGGGGGACATGGACCATCATCCACACCCCGGTCGATGCCTTGCCCGATCTGTCTGACGTTCAGGTGATTATCAAAACAAGCTATCCCGGGCAGGCCCCGCAGATTGTTGAAAACCAGGTGACCTATCCACTCACCACCACCATGCTGTCGGTTCCTGGCGCGAAGACCGTGCGCGGTTTTTCACAGTTTGGTGATTCGTATGTGTACGTTATTTTTGAAGACGGGACCGATCTGTACTGGGCCCGCTCGCGCGTGCTGGAGTACCTGAATCAGGTTCAGGGCAAACTCCCCGCCGGGGTGAGTTCCGAAATCGGCCCGGACGCCACGGGCGTAGGCTGGATATTTGAGTATGCGCTGGTGGACCGCAGCGGAAAACACGATCTCGCCGAGCTGCGATCATTGCAGGACTGGTTCCTTAAATTTGAGCTGAAAACAATCCCGAACGTGGCCGAGGTGGCCTCCGTCGGCGGCGTGGTGAAGCAGTATCAGATTCAGGTTGACCCGTTAAAGCTGGCGCAGTTCGGCGTCAGCCTGCCGGAAGTTAAGCAGGCCCTTGAATCGTCTAATCAGGAAGCGGGGGGATCGTCCGTAGAAATCGCGGAGGCGGAATATATGGTGCGGGCCAGCGGCTATCTGCAGACCATCGATGATTTCAATCACATCGTCCTGAAAACCGGTGAGAACGGTGTGCCGATTTACCTGCGTGATGTTGCCCGCGTACAAACGGGGCCGGAAATGCGCCGTGGTATTGCCGAACTGAACGGGCAGGGTGAAGTGGCGGGCGGCGTGGTGATCCTGCGTTCGGGTAAAAACGCGCGCGAGGTCATTACGGCGGTAAAAGACAAGCTGGAGACGCTGAAGGCCAGCCTGCCGGAAGGCGTTGAAATCGTGACCACCTACGATCGCAGCCAGCTCATCGACCGGGCCATTGATAACCTGAGCAGCAAACTTCTCGAAGAGTTTTTCGTGGTGGCCATCGTCTGCGCGCTGTTCCTCTGGCACATTCGCTCGGCGCTGGTGGCGATTATCTCTCTGCCGCTTGGCCTGTGTATTGCCTTTATCGTCATGCATTTCCAGGGGCTGAACGCCAATATTATGTCGCTGGGAGGCATTGCCATCGCCGTCGGCGCGATGGTGGATGCCGCCATCGTGATGATTGAGAACGCGCATAAGCGGCTGGAAGAGTGGGATCACCAGCACCCGGGACAGCAGATTGATAACGCCACCCGCTGGAAGGTGATTACCAACGCCTCTGTAGAGGTTGGACCGGCGCTGTTTATCAGCTTGCTGATCATCACGTTATCCTTCATTCCCATCTTTACCCTTGAGGGGCAAGAAGGGCGGCTGTTTGGTCCGCTGGCCTTCACCAAAACGTACGCCATGGCAGGGGCGGCCGCGCTGGCCATCATCGTGATCCCCATTCTGATGGGATTCTGGATCCGGGGTAAAATCCCCGCCGAGAGCCGTAACCCGCTGAACAGGCTGCTGATTAACGCCTATCATCCGCTGCTGATTCGGGTGCTCAACTGGCCCAAAACAACCCTGCTGGTTGCGGCCTTATCCATCTTCACGGTGATCTGGCCCCTGAGCCAGGTGGGCGGCGAGTTCCTGCCGAAGATTAATGAGGGCGATCTGCTGTATATGCCGTCAACGTTGCCCGGCGTCTCTCCGGCAGAAGCGGCCGCGCTCTTACAGACCACGGACAAGTTAATAAAAACCGTCCCTGAAGTGGCCTCTGTCTTCGGCAAGACCGGCAAAGCCGAAACGGCAACGGATTCCGCGCCGCTCGAAATGGTGGAAACCACCATTCAGCTTAAGCCTGAGGATCGGTGGCGTCCCGGGATGACGATTGACAAGATCGTTGAGGAGCTTGATAAGACCGTTCGTTTGCCCGGTCTGGCGAATCTCTGGGTTCCGCCCATTCGCAACCGCATTGATATGCTGTCGACCGGGATTAAAAGCCCGATTGGCATCAAGGTGTCTGGTACCGTTCTGGCTGATATCGACGCCACGGCGCAGAGCATCGAAACGGTAGCCAAAACGGTGCCGGGCGTGGTGTCTGCCCTGGCTGAACGTCTGGAGGGCGGGCGCTACATCGATGTCGATATCAACCGGGAAAAAGCCTCCCGCTACGGAATGACGGTGGGTGACGTGCAGCTGTTTGTCTCCTCGGCCATCGGCGGTGCGACGGTGGGTGAAACGGTGGAAGGCGTGGCCCGCTATCCGATTAATATTCGTTATCCTCAGGACTACCGGAATAGCCCGAGCGCGCTGAGGCAGATGCCGATCCTGACTCCAATGAAACAGCAGATTACGCTGGGTGATGTGGCGGATATCAACGTTGTTTCAGGCCCCACGATGCTGAAAACGGAGAATGCCCGGCCTGCGAGCTGGATTTATATCGATGCCCGCGGCAGGGATATGGTGTCGGTGGTGAACGACATTAAGACGGCCATCAGCCAGAACGTGAAGCTCAGGCCGGGTACCAGCGTGTCATTCTCCGGGCAGTTTGAACTGCTTGAGCATGCCAACAAGAAACTGAAGCTGATGGTGCCGATGACGCTAATGATCATTTTCGTTCTGCTCTATCTGGCGTTCCGTCGCGTGGATGAGGCCCTGTTGATCCTGATGAGCCTGCCGTTCGCGCTGGTCGGCGGGATATGGTTCCTGTACTGGCAGGGCTTCCATATGTCCGTGGCAACCGGCACCGGGTTTATCGCCCTGGCCGGGGTGGCAGCAGAGTTTGGAGTGGTCATGCTGATGTATTTGCGTCATGCCGTTGAAGCACATCCGGCGCTGTCCCAGCGCGAAACGTTCACTGAACAGGGGCTTGATGACGCCCTTTATCAGGGCGCCGTGCTGCGCGTGCGGCCAAAGGCGATGACCGTCGCGGTGATTATTGCCGGTCTGCTGCCCATTCTCTGGGGGACCGGGGCAGGCTCAGAAGTCATGAGCCGGATAGCGGCGCCCATGATCGGCGGGATGATCACGGCACCGCTGCTGTCACTGTTTATTATTCCTGCGGCGTATAAGTTAATTTGGTTGCGCAGGCATAAACCAGAGACAGCCGTTGGTGAAGATGACAGGGGAGTCAATACCTGATAAATTAGCTATTCAATAACCTATTCACAAAGCTATTCAAAACCATGATTAATCGATCCGAAACACTACGACAATTGCTGAGACAAGGCCCGGTATCGGTAAGGCAACTAACTGATATTATGGGTATTAGTCAGCCTACCGTTTCACGATCGATTAAAGCGCTTGGCGATGAGGTTGTTCGCATTGGCTCCGGTCCATCTATTCACTATGTGCTGCGGGATACACATCGAGGATTCAGTTCGGCTCCTGTCTACCGCATCACGGAAGAGGGTCAGGTTAAATCGCTGGGTAAACTCATTCCGGTTTATCCAGACGGTTTTGTAATGGCGCAAACGGACAATGTGTGCCTCCATAGCGATGGGTTGCCGTGGTGGTTGTTTGACATGCGGCCTCAGGGATACCTTGGCCGCGCGTACGCCTCGCGATTTTCATCCGAGCTGGGCCTGCCGCCGAATCCAGAGAACTGGAGTGATACTGACGTTATCAGGGCTTTGCTCGCTCATGGACACGATGCGGTGGGGAACCTGTTAATCGGAGAACAGGCGAGGAATCATTTTGTAGAGATGCCGTCGCCTGTTGCGGTGGACCGCGCAACCGCATACCCGTCGCTGGCGCAGGCCGTGAGCGCGGGCGAAGTACCGGGCTCCTCTGCTGGGGGTGAACAGCCTAAGTTCTGTACTTATACAGAACGTGGCCACGTCATTGTGAAATTCACGGCACCGGACGATAACTCTGTAAGCGAACGCTGGCGAGACCTTTTGCTAGCAGAACATCTTGCGTTAAGCGTGCTTGGCGTCGAAACCGAGGTGTTTGATTTTGGCGGACAGCGCTTCCTTGAGATCCCGCGGTTCGACCGTACGGGACCCCTTGGTCGTAAGGGACTCTTTTCTTTACGTGCGCTCGAGGCGGAGTTTGTCGGCAGGGCAAGAGAATCCTGGCCAGTACTGGTGAATGAGCTGGCAAAGCAGGGCTGTGTTCACCAGGATGCGGTCGCCAGCACGTCAAGGCTTTGGGCGTTTGGTATGCTGATCGGCAATACCGACATGCACCACGGTAATCTGTCGTTTATCAGTTCCCATGGACGGCCTTACGATCTTGCTCCTGCCTATGACATGCTGCCCATGGGATTTGCCCCGAAATCAGGGGGCGCACTGGTGAATACGCTGCGTCCGGCTACGCTTATTGACGCGATCGCGGGAGAAACCTGGCATGAAGCACTGGCGCTGGCCGAGCGCTTTTATACGCTGGCCAGCAGTTGCGGCCGCTTTTCTACCAATTTTGCGCCATGTCTTGCCGCATTGCGCAGCCATCTGGACGAGGCGAGGTCAAGGATATCGCGTCTGGGATAATGGGGCGGGATGTTTACGAGGGGCAGGCTTAGCGTGGCATATGTGCATCGCGAGTCTGTCTGATCAGCTTGCGCCAGGCGCGATTATGCAGAGTAAATAGCAGCATCTTATAAAAGGCTGTGGAGAGGATAGCGCTACCACTAAGCAATAACATGACGATACTCACCAGTGCCGCAGTCAGACTGACGCCCGGAAAAGGGCTACCGATCAGCGCGGCCAGCAGATAGGCTGCCGTTAATACCAGGCTTATCACCGCCAGCGCAAGGTGTATCCGCACGGCGCGCATGCTGCCTTTGCCAATCATGAACATCGTCACGCCGTTGATGCCAGCGAAAAGCAGGGCGACCAGCACAACCCACACGAATACGCGTTCAGTTGGCTGGCTGAGTGCGGCGAGTACGCCATAGCCCAACCACAGCTGCGGAATGGCGAAACTGACAATCACCCCGAGCGTACTGATCGCTGCAGGAATACCCATGGTATGTAGTCCCACAGGCTTACCCATCTGTTCGGACAATTGCGTCTTAAACTGCTGCAGCTGTGTCGGGGAGGCATTGCTCATGCTGTTGGCCAGCGCGTTACAGTGTTTCAGGCGAAGGGATAAAATTTTAATCATTTGATTATACGGCTTTTAAAAGAGTGAAGGCCCTGATTGATTTTATGATATCCGCTACGGGGCGATAAAGACGACATTGCATCGTCCCGCATGGAAGCGCTATTTCACAACCCCAGCGGCCTGGCCTCCTGTATGAACTCAATCAGAAGGCGAAGCCCGGTCGGCAGTTGCCGGCGGCTTGAATAATAGATATAAAAACCTTCCTCCAGCGGGGACCATTCCGTAAGCACCAGGCGGAGCCGTCCATCCTTCACATAGGGTGCAACAAGAGGCTCCGGAAAATACATTAGGCCGGCTCCGCCTAAGACGGCCACAAGGCCCGTTTCAGCCTGGTTGACCGTCACAGAGCCTGGCACAGTGATTTGGTACGTTTCGCCGTCTCGCTCAAGTTCCCAGCGATAAATCCGATCGTCGCCGAGACGATTGCTTATACAGCGATGGTGTAATAAATCATCAGGATGTTCAGGCGTTCCATAACGTTCCAGGTAGTCTGGGGATGCGGCGATAACCCAGCGAATATCGGCAGATAAACGCCGGGCAACCATGTCTTCCGGGACGGTGCCACCATAGCGGATACCGGCATCGAAGCCCGCATCAGTGACGTCAACCATACGGTTGCTGGCCACAATATCGATTTCAATATCGGGATAGCGATCCATAAACGCGGGCATAACTGGCGCAAGCAAAAGATTGGCCGCTTCAACGGCAGCATTGATGCGGATACGTCCGCCAGGGGTATTACGATACTTGTTAAGCGATTCAAGCGCGCCTTCTATCGTGTCGAAAGGCTGAAGGACAGACTGAACCAGTTCTTCACCTGCTGCCGTAGGGGTGACGCTCTTGGTCGTGCGATTAAGCAGGCGAACCCCGAGCCGGGTTTCCAGTCCCTTCAGGGCATGACTAAGCGCTGATGCACTGACACCTAATTCAATGGCAGCACGGCTGAAACTGCGATGACGTGCAATAGCCATGAAATAAATGAGATCGGCAACATCAGCTCTGCTTATTTGCATACAGAATCGTTTTCCTTGTGCGTTAAGGCCCGAATGTATTGATACGGAAATGATATACACCATAGACCGATTAGCGCTAATCCGTTGCTGAATTTATTTCACAAGTCCATCCTCTCATCGCCTCTCACTGAACACGTTGTGCTTCGTTATTCTTGAAAATAATGAGACCCGGCAACGCCGGGCCAGGGAAGGGTGTTAACGGTTCTGTATTGCTGAGGGCGGCGTGAGTGAAGGGGGCGTATCAGGAAGCGGGGGAATGATCCCGTCGACGGGGTGCGGCAGATAGAGTGCCTCGAGTTCCGTGATTTCAGCATCGCTAAGTGTAAAGTCCAGTGCGCTGATAGCCGTGGAAAGATGTTCTGGTTTGGTCGCGCCAATGATCGGGGCTGTGATGACCGTTTTTGATAGCAACCAGGCAAGTGCAACATAGGCTCTTGGCACATGGTGCTTTTCAGCAATGCTGGCAACAACATCAATAACGGGCTTATCCAGAAGGGCTGCGTTCTCGTACATTTTTAATGCAAAGGCATCGTTTTGCGTTCGTCGGGACGTGACACTCCAGTCGCGCGTGAGCCTGCCGCGTGCCATCGGACTCCAGGGGATCACACCAACGCCCTGGTCTTCACACAGGGGCAACATCTCGCGCTCTTCTTCCCGGTAAAGCAGGTTGTATTGCGGTTGCATCGTAATAAATCGGGTCCAGCCGTTACGCTCTGCAGTATGCTGCATTTTTGCAAAGCGCCAGGCTTCCATAGATGATGCGCCGATGTAACGTACTTTTCCTGATTTAACGAGGTCATGCAGAGCCTCCATGGTCTCTTCAACAGGCGTAGAGTGGTCAAAGCGGTGAATCTGAAAGAGATCCACATAATCCATACCTAAGCGCATCAGGCTATCGTCAATAGACTGAAAAATGGCCTTGCGGGAAAGAAACCCGGTATTGGGTGAGTTGCGCCACGGAAAGAAGGTCTTTGTCGCCACAACGATCTCATCGCGTCTGGCCATTTCTCTCAGCGCTTTTCCAGTGATCTCTTCAGAACTTCCGCCCGAGTAGATATTCGCGGTATCAAAAAAATTAATGCCTGCTTCAAGCGCCTGACGGATGAGCGGTCGTGACGCTTTTTCATCCAGGGACCAGGGTTGAGGCAGGCGTTCAGGTTCACCATAGCTCATACAACCGAGGCAAAGACGGGAGACTTGCAAACCGCTACGACCCAGATTCACATACTTCATTCTGTGTTCCTTCTTTTATTGCCAGCAATTCTGTATGTGACAGGGTATTGCACTGACATGAAGGGAACCAGCATGCGCCATCGAATGGTGTTATGAGTTTTTTTCACAAATCGTCGTTATCGACAGTGAAAGACGAGAAGCGAGAGGGTGGTCAGAATTAATAACAGATTGATGTATCAGCTCGTGATTAGCTATCAGATGTCATTTAACATAATATACATTATGCGCACTAACGTAAGTGGAGGCAAAATCTGCATTTCTGCGGTCATGATTGACCGCATGTGAAGCCACCTTTCAAGCATGATTTGTGTCGAGGCCCCGCACGACCCAACGTCTACGTTTACACATGGTTGAAAGACGTTTGATATACTTCAGCCTTTGCCCACTGCTGCCGTAAACTTATGGAAATTGAATTAGATAAAAGCTTTAGAGAAAGGATTTTCCACGCGGTCATTTTTGAAGTCACGGCCAACATTATCATCGCGCTGTCGCTTGCGTGGCTGATGAACGTGTCGATACTCCAGTCTGGTTCGCTGTCCGTGATATCCGCGCTTACCGCCACGGCCTGGAATTTTGTGTTTAACAAATTCTTTGACGCTCTTCAGAAAAAATACCAGTTTGAAAGAACGTTCCTCGTCCGCGCGCTCCATGCGGCCTGTTTCGAAGCCGGACTTATCATCACGTTAATTCCTGTGGCCATGGTGATGCTGCATTTAACGATGACGGAGGCATTTTTTGTTGAGATTGGTTTGGTACTGTTTTTCCTGCCGTACACGATGCTGTTTAACTGGATTTACGATTACCTGCGCTGGACATTTGTTGGACGGAAACAGTCTGCTATGTAACGAGATATCTGTCACATAGACGCACCTGTGCTCATATTCGACTCCTGTCACCTTCTATACTCTTCATTTCTCTATCGCTTTCAAGGAGTCGATAATGTTTGATCATGTGAAATTTGGCGTCAGCGATTATGAAAAAAGTAAAACCTTCTTCCTCGAGGCGCTTCGTCCGCTTGGTGTTGAACTCGTCGATGAAGGCGCGCCGGATTATGGTGTTGAGATGAGCTCTGGCGACGTTTCGCTTTGCCTTTTCCAGACAAATGACAAACCAGCTCCTCTGCATCTGGCGTTTGTGGCCAAGACCCGTCAGCAGGTAGATGATTTTTACCATGCCGCGCTGGGCGCTGGCGGACGTGATAACGGTGAGCCGGGGCTACGTTCCTATGGTGAAAATTACTATGCCGCTTTCGTCATCTCGCCTGATGGTCATAACATCGAAGCCGTATGCCATGCGCCGGAAAGTCATTTAGAAGCTAAATCCTGACAGCCAGTCGCTGGCTGTCAGAGGCTGTCACGATCTGAGGCCAGCACGACGGATACCCCCTTTTCCGATACTGCGCGGATCCACTCCTTATCTGTACCGTCTTCAACGATGATGGTATTCACTGATGATACATCACCAATCACAAACGACGACGCGGTGTTGATCTTTTCCGGAGACGCCAGAACGACCGTTTCCGCGGCTCTGCCGGAAAATGCACGTTTGATGCATGCCTCTTCGAAATCGCCGGTTGTCAGCCCCGCATCCGGATGAATACCGGTCACGCCCATAAAGAACAGATCTGCATGAATATTCTCTATGCCTTCGATGGCCGCCGCGCCGACCGCAACAATCGAGTGTTTATACAACCGTCCGCCGATCAAAATCACCTCAATGGCAGGATGATCAACAAGCCCCAGAGCAATACTCGGGCTGTGCGTCACCACGGTGATGCGCAAGTCAGGCGGGAAAAAGGTAATCAGCTCCGAGGTTGTCGTGCCACCGTCGATAATTACCACCTGGCCTGATGAAATCAGCTGGGCCCCTTTCCGGGCCACCCTTTTTTTTGCATCCATCTTCACGGATTGCCGTTCGGCAAACGGAGCAATTGCGGAAGATGACGGTAGTGCGCCGCCGTGAACACGCTGCAAACGCCCTTCTGCCGCCAGCTCGCGGAGATCGCGCCGGATAGTATCTTCAGAGACGTCGAAAAGAATGCTGAGCGCTTTTGACTGGACCTGACCTTCGGCACCCAGCTTTTCAAGGATCAATTGTTTTCGCTGACGAGTGAGCATCCTGTTTTCCTGATGTTGCATGTTTTACCTTGAAAGTGCATGATATTGCTGTTTGTGAGTATTACTTTACGTAAGGAGGAACAATCGTGCAATCAAAACGTGCAGATATGCGCATCATTAACAGTGAAACCCTGTCAGATAACTGGTACATCCTTAAAAAATACACCTTCGACCTGCAGCGTCGTGATGGCGAATGGCAGCGGCAACAGCGGGAAGTCTATGACCGTGGCAACGGCGCGACGATTCTTCTCTACAACCGTGAGAAAAAAACGGTCATCCTGACGCGCCAGTTCCGCTTCCCTGTTTTTATTAACGGCCATGAGGACGATTTAATTGAAGCGGCGGCGGGATTGCTGGACAACATGGATCCTGAAAGCCGCATCAAAGCAGAAGCGGAAGAAGAGACCGGATTCCACGTTACGCGCGTAGAGAAAATCTTTGAAGCCTATATGAGCCCGGGCTCTGTCACGGAAAAACTCTATTTTTATCTTGCCGAGTATCAGCCGAAAGACAGAACCGGCGCCGGCGGCGGGATCAAGGCTGAGGGAGAAGATATCGACGTGCTGGAAATGACGCTTGAAGAGGCATTACGCCGCATTGAAACCGGCAGGATTGTCGACGGTAAAACCATCATGCTGCTTTATCATATTGCCCTGAAAGGCATTATGTAACCCACTGGTTTAAATCCTGATTTCAATTTGTATGAACCTGAGGGAAAAGGGTAAAACCTCCTAAATTTTGCAGCCTACTATATTTAGTGAACGATTTCGAAATTCGATAAAAACATCAACAATTCCCTAAGTCATCTGCATTTACCATTCAAAAATCCCAAACGTTCACGAGGCTGCCAGTTGAGGCAGCCTGTCTTATCTGTTGACTGGATTAAAATGCGACTCGCTACAGATAACGAAGCATATTATACTTGCTCCTCCACTCGTACAGGAGGCAGCAACTCACGTGAAGGATACATATTACAACGACTTAACGATCAATACGCAAATTCAGAGTGAGCTGGACGCGTTTTTTGAGGACTTCAAAGGGATCGTCTTCGCCTACGCCATTATGAACAAGAAAGATCCCTCACAGATGAGGATAATCAATAACAGTCCAGAGTGGTTTACTATCTACCTTGAAAAAAAATATCAGTTCATTGACCCTGTTATCATTCGGGCTTTACGCTGTGTGGAAGATTTTTTCTGGGAAAGTGATGTTGTCCTGTCAGATGGTTATAACCTGACGCGTATTTTCGACGAAAGTGTCCAGTATGATATTTATCAGGGACAGACGTTTCCTCTGCATGACTATTTGAATAATCTTGTTGTCTTATCCGTCATCAGTCCTAAGCATTCTGGGATTGACATTGAAAAATATCGGCCGCATTTTCTACGTTTCCTTGTTCAGTTACACCAGAAGACACTCAATCTGTATAGTCAGCATCAGCAGAAAAAGAATGTTTTCCTGTCGCCACGTGAGCGCCAAATCCTTAAATGGGTCAGCGCCGGAAAAACGTACGCAGAAATTTCTGTTATATTGTCTATTGCTGAGCGCACCGTTAAATTCCATATGGGCAACATCATGAAAAAGCTCGGCGTGAATAATGCAAGGCACGCAATAAAACTTGGAACGGAACTCCGGTTACTGGAGGACTGAGCCTCAGCCACTGGTTATAAATGGCGTAAGTGCTCGAGCATTTCGCGAAGCCAGTGACTGGATTTGTCTTTGCTAATAATGTCTTCAATAATGCTGGTGCTGGCGGGCATATAAATATAGTAAATAATCTCGCCTTTTTCAGAAACACCGCGCTGAATAACTTCAACTTTCCAGTTCGCATGGCGAAATATGGCATACATTCCACGACTGGCTACAGCATACATCCCATGATATTTGTTCTTTATGCAATAAATATTCATTGCAAGAAACAATGCTTTACTGGCGGGCACGCCATGCAGACTTGCGGAATCTCGTATTTCTTTATCTAAAAATAAACGGCTCACTTCACAACAAGGAACATCTGCGGGAAAAACAATGGGGTTATCGAAATAATTATGAAAAATTTCGCTTATCATTGTGGGCTGCGTTGCGTTAATAAATCGTGCGCCGCATAACAGTTGTCCATCATACATACCCAGTAAATATGTCGTGTTATGGGAATCAAATTGATCCTTCTCCATACCTTCGACGCATTCCACTTTCCAGTCGAGTCGGTCCCGAAACGTTTTTCTCCGGAGTCGGTAAAGTTCGCGCGCTAATGCTGGGGGTAAATCATCGTAGTCGTGTAAAAAAAATTCAATGACAGAATTCATGCTCTTGTTCCTGATAATAACACCTGAAACTATTATCACCTGTCTTTTAGGACAGCTTTCATTGTGCCGCATATTCCCTATACTTAAAAAGTACCTGACCACGAAGTTCTCGCAAAACTAAGCGGCCAGGAGGTCAAAGACCTACGAAACACCAGGGATATACCCATCGATGATTATCTAATATTTAAAGTTTCGGGTACAGAGCATAAGAAGCACTTTGCCGATAAAATATTAAAAAACAATAATCATAAAATAATTACAATAAATGTATTGCCCCTTAATCTTTTAAGGGGTAGTATTTCTGTTCTATTATTTTTTTTGCACCTCTCCTCATTTTCTGACTCTGCTGGCTTCTTCTGGCAAACACCCTCGCCACTACCGCTTTGCAGGCATCTGCCTGTGCTATTCTTGCAGAAACATGCAAAACGGAGAATTGATAATGGCCGACTGGAACCCTTCTCTTTACCTGCAATTTGGCGCAGAAAGAACGCGTCCGGCCGCAGAACTGCTCGCCAGAGTTCCTCTGGATGAGGCCGCTACCATCGCGGATTTGGGCTGCGGACCGGGAAACAGCACCGCGCTGTTGAAGCATCGCTGGCCTTCTGCTCACATCACCGGGGTCGATAACTCCCCTGCCATGCTTGAGGAAGCACGCGCCGCCTTACCCGATTGCCATTTTGTTGAGGCCGATATTCGTCAGTACACGCCCGGCCAGCCGCTGAGCCTGATTTATGCCAACGCGTCGCTGCAATGGATTCCGGACCATTACGATCTCCTGCCGCATCTAGTCTCCCTGCTTAAGCTAAATGGCGTGCTGGCGATCCAGATGCCTGATAATTGGCTGGAACCCACCCATGTGGCGATGCGTGAAGTGGCGCTGGAGCAAGACTACCCAGATCGTGGCCGCGAACCGCTGCCGGGCGTACACGCTTATTACGATATTCTGTCTGAAGCTGGCTGTGACGTGGATATCTGGCGGACAACCTATTATCACAAAATGAGCTCTCATCAGGCGATTATTGACTGGGTAAGCGCCACCGGCCTGCGCCCCTGGCTTCAGGAACTAAACGAGAGCGAGCAGAAACGGTTCCTGAAACGCTACCATGAACTGCTGGAAGAGCAGTATCCGCTTCAGGAAAACGGGCAGATACTGCTGGCTTTTCCAAGGTTGTTTATCGTGGCTCAACGCCAGCCCTGATCCGATTATGAGCGGGCTTCTTTGAGCAGCTGCTGGATAACCTTTTCCTGTTGCTCATAGTCACCTTCGCCAAAGGCGGTATAGCGCAGCTGCCCTTTGGCATCAAAATAGTAATGTGCTGGCCAGTACTGATTGCCGAACGCATTCCAGATTTGATAGCTGTTATCCGTCACCACCCGATACGGCAGTTGCCATTTATTCACCGCATTTTTAACCGACGACAGCGGTTTCTCCCAGGGATATTCCGGGGTGTGAACGCCAATCACCACCAGACCCTGCGGCTGGTACTTTGTGGCCCACTCCCGCACATGGGGGAGCGTATGCTGGCAATTAATGCAGTCCCGCGTCCAGAAATCAATCAGTACAACCTTTCCCCGTAACGATTCAGACGTGACAGGGTCACCGTTTATCCACCCTGTTCCACCGCTTAGCGAAGGCAGCTGGCTGCTGGGCTCTGTCATGACTACTGGCTGGAGGTTCACCGGCGCGGTGGCAGGTTTCGCCAGATTCAAGAGCGCCGTCTCAAGACGGTCCGCGACGCCGTTTGCCCCTCTCAGCAGCGAAGTCATCCCCGTCGCGTTCAGGACGACTGCGGCTAACATCGCCACCCCCGCACCCTGACGCAGCTTCGCCATTAGCGCCGATTTTGCTCTCAGTGGAGCCATCAGCGAGCGTCCGCCGAACACGAGTAGACCCAGCATCAGCGCGCATCCGCTGCCATAGGCGGCAAGCAGTGCGCCTGTGGCGATGGCCGAATGCCCCGCAATATTAATGCTGAAAATCGCACCCAGAATAGGCCCGGCGCAGGGAGACCAGAGCAGCCCAACCGCTAGCCCGGCCAGAAAAGCCGATGCCATTCCGCGCGTTTGCCCGCTACGGCTGTTGAGAACATTTCCCGCGCTGACGGCCGGTCCCGCAATACGCTGGGCGAAAGACGGGAAAATCAAGGCCAGCGCGGCGGTGGCCAGAATGACGAGCGCGATCCAGCGCCCGACAATGGTTGCCTCTGTTATCCACTCGCTGGCGACGGTGACGACCATTGCCACCAGAGTGAACATCACGATCATCCCCGCAAGCAGGGCCAGAATATGCCGACGCTGCCCCTGGAAACCGGCGAACAGGAGTGGAATAACCGGGAGCGTACATGGGCTGAGCAGGCTTATCATCCCGCCCAGAAAAGCGATTACCAGAAACATAGTGACCTCACATGACATGTCCTGCGACACTGCAGTGAGGCTATTTCATCGTGCGGATGTGTTCAGGGTATGTGTAAACGCGTGGGTTTTGTCTGGCTCTGTATCGCCCAGGCCGGGAGATACAAAGCCGTACAATTTTACGAACGACGCGGTAACGTAATGGCGACATCCAGTCCGCCCTCGGCGCGGTTCGCCAGCCTGAGTTTTCCTTCCAGCTGTGCGGTCAGCTGCGCGGCAATCGCCAGGCCGAGTCCTGTCCCGCCGGTATCGCGGTTACGCGAGGTTTCAACCCGATAAAACGGCTGCAGAACCGCCTCCAGCTCGGCTTCGGGTATTCCCGGTCCGTCGTCCATAATGTGAATAATGACCTCGCTGTCCGACGAATCGTCTATCGCAATCGCAGCACGCTCGCCGAATTTGAGGGCGTTATCCAGCAGGTTGGTCATCACCCGGCGAAGCGCCTGCGGCCGCGTGACGATGGGCAAGCGGGTTTCGCTTGCCTGAAAGTGCACGTTTTTACCGATGTCCTGATAATCGCAGGCGATGCTGTTGATCCAGGCGTTCAGCTCCAGCTTCAGTGACGTCTCCTCCAGTGATTCCGATGACCGGGCATACGCAATGCCCTCCCGCACCAGACGAGACATGTTATCAAGGTCGTTCAGGAGCTTGTCGCGAAGTTCAGGCTCTCCGGCCATTTCGACGCGCAGCTTCATGCGGGTAATGGGCGTCTGGAGATCGTGAGAAATCGAGGCCAAGATCTGCGCGCGTTCCCGGAGATAAGACTGTATGCGCGCCTGCATGGCGTTGAAGGCATGCGCTGCCCGCTGCACCTCAAGCGGCCCTTTTTCCGTCATAGGCGTGCTGGCCGCCGGATCCAGCGCATCCACCGCGCGGGTAAAGTGTGAAAAAGGCCGTACCACCTGCCGCACGGCGATCCAGGCGCAGACTGCCAGTACGAGCAGCTGCAGGATGAGGACGACCGGTAGCCAGCTGGCGACGGGCGGCATGCGTGGGATCAGGTCAATGGTCAGCGGTGCGCCATCACGTAACGTAAGGTGGGCCTGAATATGTGAAATGGCGCCAGGAACGGCGGTAAAGCTAAGCGGGTAATGCGCGGCCAGCGTCGCTTTTAAGGTTCTGATGGCGTCCTGCGAACGCTTATCCGTCGGCTCTGCGCCGGGTTCCCCTGTGCCCAGGATATAACGATAGTTACCTCGTTCAAGCCGCGGCAGCCAGGCGGCGCGTTCGCTGGCCGGTAAGCGATCTAAAATGGCGACGCTAGTTGCGACATCGTTTTCCAGATTACCGAGCATCACCGTGCGGGCGCTGTGCATGCGTTCAACCATGACCAGCGTCAGGCTCAGGGCGTTAGCCAGCAGCAGACCGGCCAGCACGACGAGCAGCAAACGGGCCAGCAGCGAGCGCGGCCAGATCGTCATTCGTTAACCTCTTTGATGGTCACCGGCATCGTAAAGACGTAGCCTTCGCTGCGCACGGTTTTGATATAGGCGGGCGTGCGGGCATCTTCATTGAGACGCTGGCGAACCCGGCTAACCAGCAGGTCGATTGAGCGTTCAAACAGCTCGGCGTCTCGCCCCTGCGTCAGGTTGAGCAATTGGTCTCGGGTCAGCACGCGCTGCGGATGGTCAAGGAAAACGCGCAGCAGACGATACTCCGCTCCGCTGAGCGCGACGATCACCCCTTCCGGGTCGATTAAGTGGCGAGCGACGGTATCGAGCTGCCATTCACCGAACATCACCAGCCGCCCTGCTTCCGTTACCTGTAAACTGGGCGGCATCGTGCGAAAACGCCGTAAAATCGCTTTAATGCGCGCCAGTAGCTCACGCGCGACAAACGGCTTCACGACGTAATCATCCGCCCCCATTTCCAGCCCCAGGATCCTGTCCGTCTCCTCGTTACGCGCGGTCAGCATCAGAATGGGCAAATCTTTATACTTCCCGACGCGCAGCTCTCGACACAGCGTAAGGCCGTCGTCACCGGGCATCATGGTATCCAGCACCACCAGGTCGATATGCTGTTTATCCAGCACGGCACGCATCTCTTTGCCGTTCGCCGCGCCGGAGGCGCGATAACCGGACTTAATGAGATAATCGACAATCAGTTCACGAATATCCCTGTCGTCATCGACGATAAGGATGTGGTCAATATGTTCCACCGAACTCTCCAGACCGAAGGGTAACGTACTGAAAATAGCACATTTCACAGCTTATCCGCGTCGATAACCGCCTTAACGAAATCCTGCGGATCTTCCTGAGGCGGATTGTGCCCCACGGTTGCGCCGAAGGTACGGTGCTCATATTTGCCGGTAAATTTAGCTGCATAGGCCTGCGGTGCCGGATGCGGCGCGCCGTTGTTGCCGCCTTCGATGGTGATCGTTGGTACGGTGATATTCGGCAGCGTGGCCAGTTTTTGCTCGTAGCGGTCGTATTTGCGCTCGCCTTTTTCCAGCCCTAAACGCCAACGATAGTTACTGAGCGTCACCGCGACGTGGTCCGGGTTATCGAGGGATTTGGCGCTGGCGTTAAAGACCGCGTCGCTGAATTTCCAGTCAGGCGAGGCCTGCGACCAGATTAAGCGCGCAAAGTCATGCGTGTTTTTGGCATAGCCTTCCGCACCGCGCTCTGTCGCAAAATAGAATTGATACCACCACTGCTGCTCTGCTTTTGGCGGCAGCGGCTGTTTCCCAATCTGCTGGCTGCTGATGAGATACCCGCTCACCGACACCAGTGATTTTACGCGCTCTGGCCACAGCGCCGCGACGATATCCGCCGTCCGGGCGCCCCAGTCATAGCCTGCAAATACCGCCTGCCTGATATTCAGGGCATCCATCAGATTAACGATATCTTTCGCCATCGCCGAGGGCTGGCCGTTGCGCGGTGTGTTTGCTGACAGGAAGCGCGTGGTACCGTAGCCGCGCAGAGACGGCACAATGACCCGGTAACCTTTTGCCGCCAGAGCCGGTGCAACCTCGGCGTAGCTGTGAATATCGTAGGGCCAGCCGTGCAATAAAATAACCGGCTGACCGTCTTTCGGGCCAATGTCGACATAACCGACGTTCAGATCGCCAGCGTTAATTTGCTGGGGATGATCAAAGGCGGCCGCGAAATTCGTGCCGGTGGCTTCCGCCTGACAGGACATCACGGTGCCAAGCGAAACGGTCAGTGCGAGGGTTGAGTAAGCAAGTTTGCTGAACATGTTGGTATCTCCGGTTGAGTACAATTCACGGGGATATCACAACACCTCAATGTATAGCGGATATGTGCGAAAGCGGGTTTATTGCAAGCCTGTGTATGTATCCGGGACGCTGATACAGTGTGATACAAACACAGGCCTTGAAGCCTTAGAGGGAGAGACGGTAGCGGACGTAGTCGTCAGCTTCACCATATTTGTCATAAAGTTTACGCGCCGGATTGTTCTCCCGGGTGACCCAGTACAGTTTCGACCACCCTTCGCGCTTGCCTTCCTCAATCAGAGCGTCAATGAGCACCTTACCGGCCCCCGCCCCGCGTTCGGCAGCATCAACAAACAGATCTTCCAGGTAGCAGATGGGCGCGGTTGACCAGGTGCCTTCGTGCAGAACACACATTGCGAAACCGATGATCTTTTCGTCCTTCTCCACGACCCGGCAGAACATCGATGAATGCGCTGAGAGCGCCCTTTCCCACGTCGCTGCGGTGACGGATTCCTCGAGGTAGCAATCATAAAAATGGGTATAGCCGTCCCACAGCGGTCGCCATTGGGAATAGTCGTCTTTGCATAGAGGTCGTACCGTAACAGCCATGTTTTCCTCACATTACAGAGTAATCGCCATTTCAAAACAGCGTAAATCAGCCCCCGCCATACGCGAGTGATGATAGTTTTCGCGCAGCGTCACAAACCCCAGCTTCTGATAAAACGACTGGGCGTTAGGCGTTGCATCAAGCGTCAGGCGGGTTATCCCCCGGCTACGGGCCTCATGTTTGAGGGCCTCAATAATCCGGGTCGCCATGCCTTTGCCGGAGGCTGCGGGCAAGGTGAAAATCGCCTCCAGGCAATGGGTATCCAGATCGAGGTAGCCTGTTGCCGCAACATCGCCCTTTTCATCTTCAACCACGTAAAAAGGGTATTCAATGACCATTTGCCGATAGCGTTCTGGCATCAGATCGGGCGTCCAGCGCGCAATGACCTCAGCGTCGTAACTGGTTGTACAGCCGTGACGAATCGCCTGATTGCGTATATTCCAGAGTGTTTCGGCTTCCTGTGGCGTGGCTTTTCGTAATGTCATAACCTCCCCCTTTAACGGCTATTTAGCCGCATTTCCCGTGCCAATCTGGCAAGACGCTGAGTACGACAATAGAGCGTAAACAGAACAAAGCCGCTGCCGTTCATCACCACCCGACAAAGTAACAGCGCGAAAGATGCAATGACGTGTGGCCAGAGGCTTCCATCATGAGAAAGCATGACATGTAGAACCTGAACGAGGGTCGTTATCAGCAGGATGATGAACAACGCCATAAAGCCCGACAATCCCGACGTCTTTCCACGAGCCAGTAGTACGCTTGTCACAATGAGCGCGCCTGTCATCGTCAATGATGGTAAGAAAAAGCTCAATGCATGATGTAAAGGTGACAAACCCTGCAACGTGCTGAGAAAAGGCAAAAGGTTTAGCGCAAACGCCACTAAAAACAGAGGTAACAGCATAGCTACCGGGTAAGGATTTTGACGCGGAAGCTCGCTGAGGGGTCGCGAAAAATACCGTTCCAGCTCGGGAGTGGAATTATCCAGAAGGCGGGTATCACGACGAGCAATAGCCTCCTCTATATTTTTACCATGTTGCAGGAGATCCTGGAAAACCCGTCCGGTTAACAAACTCAAAAACTTCATCAGAATACCGCCAGTGACTGAATGGTACCGATAATGTATTTACCGGTCCGTGGTAAGTTACTGGGCGCTGCAATAACGCCGCTCACCGCACTTCCTGCTAATGCTGCGGCACTTGTTACCACTTGCCCAAGTTGTCGAGTGAGTTCTACCTGAACCGGCCCGGTTGGAAAGCGTTTCGGATAAAGACCCGCGCGGATAAGAGCCTTGATTTCTTTGTTGCTTATACCGGGGTTTTGCGCGCGAATTATCAATTCGGTCAAACGAGCACGATCCTGACGAGGATAGCTTTTTAACCATTCAGTGGCTTTCAAGGAAGATATGGATTTCATTGCACGCCAGGTGGTAACGGCTTCTTTTAATGCCCCACCTGCACTTGCTAACGAAATTACATCCAGTGATGTGGAGGTGGCGACGTACCATTCTTGCGTATCGAGCCATGCAACATTTCCGCCACCGTTTTCAACCAGATCATAAATTCGATAAAGACCGTTAACACATTGTAATCCGGTAGCGAGAGTACCAGCGTAGCCGATAGCCACTAAAACACCACTGCCTCCTGCGGTAAGAGGTGTTGCTGCCGTGCCTGCAAGCATTACACCTCCAGTAATGATCATCGCGCCACAGGATAGTACAGTCGACGCAAGCTCAGTACCCATGGATGTCGATGTCACAGCGTCAGTCAATGATTTACCTACGCTGGATGTGGATGGCTGCGAGTTCGCTTTCGTTACAATTACGTGGGTTACAATACCACTTTGGCCATTAGGATGACGCTGACCAGAGCGAACCAGGTAGCGTTGAGTACCATCAGAATAAATGATACCGGCCTGAGCAAATTCGCGATTACAGTCCATGGCGGAACCCAGTGCTTTGAAATCGAAATCTGCAGCCCCTAAACCTGCCATTCGCGCATAATCATAACCGGGGAGATTGGTCTCAGGATTCATTCCAGGCAAAACCATACATTATTCCTTATGTGGGTAGGTAAGTTAGCCCAACTAATCTGATGGTAGTCGAACGCTCAGCAGAGCAAAATTTTGGTAGTAAATACGTTACAACGCAACTAAACAGAACGTCATATAGATGAAAATACCAGAACGCAAACAAAAGCATAACGCCTAAATAGGGAGATCCGCGCATGACGATACCGACGCTCACGACAGAACGTTTACTGCTGAAACCGCTGGTTGCCGAAGATGCCGCCCAGATACAAACGCTGTATCCGCGCTGGGAGATCGTCCGTTATATGGTCTCTTCCGTGCCCTGGCCCTATCCGGATAACGGCGCGGAAAACTATGTCAACAACGTGGCGCTGCCGGATATGGCAAAAGGAATTGCCTGGTTCTGGAGCATCCGGCGACGTGAGGTGCCGGATGAATTGATGGGCATTATTTGCCTGTACGACGTCGAGGATAACAACCGCGGGTTCTGGCTCGCGCCGGAGTTTCAGGGGCACGGATATATGCGCGAAGCCAGCATTGCCGCGACGGATTACTGGTTCAACACGCTAAACAAATCCGTTTTGCGGGCCCCGAAGGCCGCCGCCAACAGCCGCTCCCGTCGTATTTCTGACAGTAGCGGCATGCGGCTTATCAGAACGGAGAAGAAAGCCTACGTCAGCGGGATGCTGGACTCCGAGCTGTGGGAGATTACCCGCGACGAGTGGAACGCCCGTCAGGTCAGCTGATAGTGCTTATCCGGCATCAGCCTGTCCGGAATGTTCTCTTCATCATTCATCTGCAGCAGATCGCGTTCCATCATGTTGCAGATGGCGTCCAGCGGCAGGTCGTTATCTTCCGTTCCAAACGGGTCTTCCAACTCTTCCGCCAGGGTGTCCAGCGAAATAAAGGTATAAGAAATCAGCGCAGAGACAAAGGGCGTCATGTAGTGCAGGTCCACAACCAGCGCGAACGGCAGCATGATGCAGAACAGATATACCGTGCGGTGCAAAATCAGCGTGTAGGCAAACGGCACCGGCGTGGTCGCAATGCGCTCGCAGCCGGAAAGGACGATAGACATGTCGTTCAGACGGTTGTTCAGGCTATGGAACAGAATGTCTGAGAGTTGCCCGTTTCGCCGCCGCACGGCCAGCCACTCCCCCATGATCAGCAAAATACGGTTCGCCGGTGAGTTGGCGTCCATGACTTTACGTAAATCCTCCGCAGCAAGATAACGAGAGAGCTGCTCAGCATTCAGTTCCCGGCGCAGGGTCATGCGCAGACAGTTGGCGAAAGCAATCTGCAGGCGGACAAATTCGCCGAGGTGCTTATCGTCGGGTAAGGTGTTTTTTACCTCGCGAAACAGCGAGCGGGCCGCTATCATCAACTGCCCCCAGAGCAGCCTCGCCTCAACGTAGCGTGAATAACAGGCGTTGTTTCTGAAACCCAGAAAGATAGCGATCGCCACGCCGAGAATGCTGAATGGCGCCACGGTAAATTTGATACCGAGCGAGGTATACCACGGTAACATCAGGATAACGGCGATAGAGAGCAGGAAGTTGAGCAGCAATCGGGTATAGATCTTGGGAAGTACCGAACCGTGCCAGACAAAAATCAGTTGTAGCCAGTGCTGTTTAGGACGAACGATCATAGTGAGTATCAGGCAAGAAAAGAGCGAGGCTATTAAACGTGATCCCCGTCACCGTTGCAAGCTTGTTAACGGGACATTGCATTTTCTCCCCTGATTAGCGAAATCAGCACGGTGCTGCATGTGTTTTTTTAAAAACAAAGCACATAGTATGTTGTAACTAAATAAGTCCTATTCAAACCCGGCCGAAGCCGGGTGAACGCATTAGCAAAGCGGTTTAACCGCGGCGCGCATGCCCTTAAGCAGAATGGCATCCAGATCCAGCGTGACCTGGTCGACAAGACCGCTTACCTGCGTCAAGTCCTGCTCCCAGTGTTCGCGTGCGCTGAGCACCGACTGCACCAGTTCACGGGTGCTAAGCTGCCGATCGCGGTGCTGCGCCCACAGCTGCTGATAACGTTCCAGCCAGCGTGCATCATCCTGCACCGGATAGCTCTCCCCGTTACGCTCCGCGCGATAAAACGCGATCAATGCGGCCAGAGCAAACGTCAGGCGAGCCGGTAATTGCCCCGTCGCCGTCTGCCCTGCCAGCAGCTGCGGCAGGATGCGGGTGCGGTATTTGGTCATACCGTTAAGCGCGATGGAGAGCAGCTGGTGTCTGATGTAGGGATTACGAAAACGTCCTGTCACCGCACTGGCGAACGATTCCAGCTCGTTACGCGGCAAATCGAGGACCGGAATGATCTCCTGATAAATCGCTTTTTCGACGAACGCGCAGATCTCCGCATCATTCATCGCCTCGCCTACCGTATCCAGCCCGGCCTGGAAGGCGACCGGCACCAGCGCCGTGTGCGCGCCGTTCAGAATGGCCACCTTGCGTTCTTTGTAGGGCCTGATGTCGTCGACAATCAGCACGTTTAACGGGTACTTATCCAGACGAAGTTCGTGCGAAAGAGATGCCGGCCCCTGAATCACAAACAGATAAAAATGTTCGGCCGTGTCGAGGAACCCATCGTGATAACCCAGTTCAGCCTCCAGTGCGGCCGCTTCATCGCGGGGATAGCCTGTCACGATACGGTCAACCAGCGTCGAGCAGAAGCTGTTGGCGTCGTTGAGCCACTGAATAAAGGCGGCAGGCAGCGCCCACTCCTGCGCATAGCGCAAGACGAGTTCACGCAGTGCGTCACCGTTGTAGTCAATCAGCTCGCAGGGAATGATGATCCAGCCCTTGTCAGCCGCACCGTTGAAGTGGCTAAAGCGCTCAAACAGCAGACGCGTCAGCTTCGCCGGATAGCTCACCGCAGGGGCATCGTCGACGCTGTCACCCGCGTGGTAGCTGATACCCGCTTCGGTGGTGTTCGAGAATACAAACCGCATATCGGGATTGTGAGCCAGTTTCAGAAATGCGCCATAGTCGTCATAGACGCTGATTTCCCGGTTAACGGAGCGGATCAGCCGGGCCTCGCTCACCGCCTCGCCCTGCTCATTCAGGCCACGAACGATCGTGGTGTACAACCCATCCTGGGTACTTAACGACGGCGGGAAGTCGCTCTGAATCGGGCGAACGATTACCACGCCAGCGTCAAGATCGGTATGTTCGTTTAACAGGTCAATTTGCCAGTCGACAAACGCACGCAGGAAATTGCCTTCACCAAACTGAATGATGCGTTCTGGATAGTGCGCACCGGGAAAATCACGACGGTTGAGCGTGTTCACAAGGGGGGTCCTTTTATGATTAGTCATACAGCCTGATAAGATTGGTACGATAACTTATCAAAACTTAACGACCAGAAACCCTGTTTTGATCAATCCGCGGTGCTGTTGTGCAAAATAATTATAAGAACTTATAAAACACAGAGGTGGCGGTCATGGCGCCGTCAGGCATCAGCGCGTAGCGCGGGATCTCACCAACCTTTTGCCAGCCGGCACGCTGGTAGAAGGTTTCTGCCCCGCTGCCGGTGGAGGTATCGAGCACCAATACAGAAATGTCTCTGGCCCGGGCCTCAGCCTCCAGCGCTTCCATTAACGCCATTGCGGCCCCTTTTCGACGCGCTTTTTCATGGACCAGCAGCTTCGCCACATCCGCCCGGTGCGGCTGGTTTTCCGGCTGGTCTGCGATCAGCTGCACCGTTCCAATGACCCCGTCCTGCGCATCGACGCAGGCAAGCACCAGCCGCTCGCCTCGCGCGACGCTTTCGGCAATACCGCGCCAGAAAGTACGGGCCTTGTCGAGGCTAAAAGGGAGCATAAAGCTGACGGATGCCCCGCCGTTTACGCAGTTTTCGAGGATCCCGGCCAGCGCATCAAGATGGATGAGGATCTCTTCCCGGGTGAGGGTTTTGATTTGCAGTGAGGTATTCATTGTTTTTCCTTACGTTGAATACGCTCACTTTGGGTTTAACAACTTATTAACGCAAGCGGTTCGGACATAGGCTTTTATTATGTCACCGGGCGCGCTGGCGCTGCTGCTTCATGGCATACATCTTTTCATCGGCGTCTTTTAACCACTGTTGCAGGTCGTTGCCGTTATGATCGAATTCACTGAGCCCCCATGAGAAGTGTAGCGACCACGGGTGAAGCTTGCGGGCGTTATAGCTTTCCACCTGCTCGGCGAGATACTGCATGGCTATCCAGGCGCCCTGCTCGTCGGTATCCGCGAACAGCACCGCGAACTCATCCCCGCCAAAACGCACCAGCATATCCGCCTCACGGAAAGCGCTGCGCATCAGCTGCGCCATAACTTTAAGCGCCTTATCGCCCTCTTCATGCCCGTAGCGATCGTTAATCTCCTTAAAGCGATCCAAATCCAGCCAGCCGAGCGTCAGCGGCTCCGCCCTGCGTCGGGCAACGGAAAGCGTGAATCTCACGAGCTGATTAAAGCCGCGACGGTTGAATAAGCCGGTTAACTCATCCGTGGTCGCCGCGCTGATGGCGGCAAACTCATCTTCTGCCAGCGCGCCCAGGTCTCCCAGCACGGCAAGATCGGCCGCCGAGAACTCACGGGGGGCGTAATCAATCAGACACAGCGAGCCCACGCTGGCGCCGTCGCGCAGGCGCAGCGGGAAGCCCGCATAAAAACGCACGCGAGGTTCACCCGCCACCAGCGGATTATCCGCAAAACGATCGTCCTGCAGCATATCCCCTACCACCAGCGGTGCTTCGGTGAGGATCGTATGGCCACAAAACGAGATATTACGCGGAACGGTGTCAGGCGCCTTGCCATCGGCCGACTTCACGATCAGCGAGTGCTCATCAATGAGGTTGACCATTGCCAGCGGCACCTGGAAGAAGCGCTTCGCCAGACGCGTAAGCCGGTCAAACGCCGGGGAACTGTCGATCTCAAGCAGACCTGATTCGCGCAGCGAGTTCAGTCTGTCTGTTTCATTTTCAGGGGTTGCAGGTGCTTTCATAATGTCTCCTGACGTAAAGCGTTACTCAAAGCGTAGCTTAAACAGTGACATTGTCAGTGTTCTGACATCCTGTTAAGCCACTTGCTATTCACGACAATGCCTTATGACGATTAACGCAGCTCTGTTTCATGCCCGGTGGCGGCAGTAATATGCTCGTCCGCGACCCGGGCGCTGGTACGATTTCGACCCGCTTTTTTTGAACGATAGAGGTGATCGTCCGCTTCGGTCATGAGTTTGTTGAAGACCTCGGTCAACTGCCATGCCTGCGCCTTCCCGCTTCCAAGGCCAATACTGACCGTCAGAGAGAGCGTTTGCTGACGCCATGTAAAAGGATGGTTAGCGACGGTAGTTCTGATACGTTCCGCCAGTTCATAACCGTGTCGAGCGTCGCCAGAGTTGACCACCACCGCGAACTCTTCCCCGCCCATACGCGCGACCATCCCGTCTTCACCGACCACCTGCTGAACCTGCCGGGCGAATGACGCCAGCACGCGGTCGCCACACTCGTGGCCGTAGTTATCGTTGATGCTTTTGAAGTAATCGATATCCAGCAGCATAACGGTCAGGAAACGCGAATGGCGGTGCGTCTCTTCGTGTTTTAACGCCTCATAAAGCCCGGAACGCGAATAAACCTGCGTTAAAAAGTCATAATCCGCCCGCAGGGAAACCTGACGGATCAGAGAATTAATGGCCGCCATGCTGACGGAAACCAGCACCGGACAGATCGCCATCGTGGCAATACCCAGCCGGGCAGAAAACATCATTGGGGTGGTCAGCGGTGTCGCCACGGCAATATTAATCACCGAGTTGGCGACCAGAATAATTTCAATGGCGCCCGTGACAAACGTCAGCAAGCAGGTCACAGGCAATGGGTAGCGTACCGCACACCAGATAAGCGCAGGCAGTGGAAAAGAGAGGCTCCCCGCGCCGCCAATCACGACTGACGCGACCACCGAGACGATCAGCGCAATAACCGGTAATAGCTGCTCCAGACGTAACCTGAATTCGCGCACGGGCATGCCTATCGTGAGCATACATGGCACAACAAGCACGCCGGTTGAGAACTGCTCGCTAAACCAGTCGGCAAAGAGCGGCCAGAAGGTGTGGCTGTCAATCCCGACCGACCCCACCGCGCCGAGCAGTGCGCACAGCAGCGCAGCAATCAGGCAGTAGTTGAACAGGCGTAAGGCGTTAAGCGGATCCGGGGTTTTCTTCATCAGCCGCCTGTCACGCTGAATCAGCACGGCGACCACGACGATAAAGACCATGTTAGACAGGTTGATCACCACGGAGGCTATCCCCCAGTTGGTCGTCACCGCGTCATACATCAGCATGGCGACATAGGATACCGCGTAGTAATGCAGGCGATTCAGAAAAACATAGCGGGCAAAGATCCCTGCCATCACGCCGTTGAGGGGCCAGAACAGCGACAAGGCCTCCACGAGACGTAATTCCGCACCCACAAAATAGAACAAAGTGGTGAGGATAAAGATCGTCGATGCATTTCGCAGCGGCGTGTCAGGCTGGAACGGCCTGAAAGCGGTAAGAGCAGAACGCATTAAATTTCATTCCATATGAAAGCTTATGGCAGTTATTGCGGTCGTCAGCACGATCGGCGCTCACTTAGGATGAATCTATAACACAAATATAACGGGATCATAACTCGTCAAATTTAGGCGTTCATCTGGAGCACCAGCCAGTGGTGAATCACGCTGACGATATACTGCTGCTGCTGCGCGGTGAGCTGAACACCGTGAGGAATATTATGCCATTTCGCCAGACAGCCCCGACAACAGGTGGCGGTGGCATGCTGGGCGATAAATACCGGGTGACCGCGCATGGGCGTCTGTTTGCCGTCATTCGCGGGTTGTGCAGGGGCAAGGCGCTTTTCGACAAAATCAGCGGCATGCTGATCAATGGTATCGGGGCCTTTGTCCCAGCAATACTGCCGTTCCTTATCGCCTAAGCGGAAGCGCGAGCGAAACGTCGATCGCGCCAGACGGGAAAAAAGGGGATCCAGGTCAGACATCAGTAAACGGAACGTCCCATACGCTGGGTCAGTTTCTCCAGAACCGCGACACCGGCAAGGGAATTTCCCGTTTCATCCAGCTCGGGGCTCCAGACCGCAATCGCCATTTCATGCGGTACAATCGCCACCACTCCGCCGCCCACGCCCGACTTGGCCGGGAGACCAACGCGCCAGGCAAACTCGCCGGCGTTTTGATACATCCCGCTGGTTGCCATCAGCGCGTTGACCTGGCGCGCCTGCAGAGGAGAAACCACCTCCTGATCGAGGTGCGGCGCATGCCCCTGATGCGCAAGGAACAGGAACGTCTGAGCCAGCTCAACGCAGCTCATTTTCAGGGCGCAGTAGTGGAAATAGTTTTGCAGGACGGTCGCCACGTCGTTATGGAAGTTGCCGAAGGATTTCATCAGCCACGCGATGGCCGCGTTACGGGCAGAGTGTTCGAACTCCGAGCGGGCCACCACCGGATCGTAGGCAATGTCGTCAACCCCCGAGAGCTGGCGTACTATCTCCAGCATTCGTTGACGCGGCGCGCTGAGGCGGCTCTGCAGCATATCGCAGACCACCAGCGCCCCGGCGTTGATAAAGGGATTTCGCGGTTTACCCTGCTCGATTTCAAGCTGAAGCAGCGAGTTAAAAGGCTGGCCGGACGGATCTTTACCCACGCGCTGCCAGATTTCGTCTTCTTCATACTGGCGCATCGCCGCAACCAGACTGAGCACTTTCGAAATGGACTGAATGGAAAAACGTTCTGTTGCATCCCCTGCCTGGAATCGCTGTCCGTCAATGGTGCAGATAGCAATACCCAGCTTATTTCCGCTGACCGAGGCAAGGGCCGGAATATAGTCGGCAACCTTCCCCTTTCCAATTAACGGACGAACCTGCGCCAGAATCTCGTCCAACATCTCATTATGGATGACCGCAGCCACACTTTGCTCCTTGCCCTCAGGCTAAAACGGGCTGCGAGTATAACAGAGGCTTATGTATTGCGTCAGGCGCTAAGACGAAAACGCGAAACGGCCTGCAATAAAAGATCGGATTGCTTTTGCAGCCGCTCAGAGGCCTCCGAGGCGTCAGAGACCAGCAGGTCCGTCTGACGGGAGAACCTGGTTCAGCGCCTGAAGCTGACGCGTCATCAGGTGAATACGCTCTCCCTGACTGAGCGTGGCGGTGGAGATCTCATTCAGCAAACTGCTCAAATTGCCCACCAGACCGGTGACCTGCTGCAAATTCTCTTCCATCAGGGTGACGGCACGGGAACCGTCTTCGATACCCTGCAGTGAACGGTTGATCAGCTCCTGAATGGTCTGCGTCGAGTGGCTGCTCTTTCTGGCCAGGAGTCCAACCTCGCGGGCGACGACGGCAAACCCGCGCCCCTGATTTCCGGCATGGGCGGCCTCAATGGCGGCATTCAGCGCCAGGATGTTCGTCTGAAACGCCACGCTGTCGATCATCGCCACGATCCCGCGCATCTCAGACGATCGGTCGACGATCGCCTGCATAGACGCATTTACGGTCGACATCATCTGGTCGCCGCCCACGGCTGCCTGGCGCGCTTCATCGGCCCGGGAGCTGGCGAGTCTGGCATAGCCGGTATTCCCTTCCACGTGGCTTTCCAGCGCCGCAATATGCGCCGTCACATCCTCAAGCTCTTTCGCCTGGCGTGCCGACTGCTGATACAGCTTCTGGTTACCCTGCGCCAGAGAATCAATGTTCTCCACCATGGTAGCCGTGGCGTGGCTGACCTGCGTCACCAGCTGCTGCAGGCCGTGCTGCATCGTGGCAATGCTGTCGCTAAGCTGCCCTATCTCCCGGTTGAAGCGCATGACGTTCGGCGGCGTGCCGGAGAGATCCCCTGCTGCCAGCCGGTTGATATGCGCGATGAGCCGACGCAGCGGCGTAATCACCCATCGGGACATACCGAACCAGACGACAGCGGCAATGGCGACTAACAGCAACGGGGCAAACAGGAATAACGTTTGCAGGTCAGAGAGCTGCGCCATGAGGCTCTGACGCCCCTGCATGGCCTGCTTCTCGCTTGCCTGCTGGTAGCGCGCATAGTTGTCGTTAAAATCAGTCTGAAAAGCCTGCGCCGGGACGGCAAAAAAAGCGTCGATGGTATTGGTTTTGACCAGACCTTCCGCCTGCTCGTTGATCGCGCCGTAGAAGAGCTGATAGCTGTTCACCAGGGCGTCGTCTTTCGGTGGATTCAGCGCCAGCCAGGCCTTCCACGCCTGCTGAGACACCGTCAGCGCCTTTTGCGCGTCATCCATCAGGCTGTGCCAGCTTCCGTCGGATCCGGTCTCTTTATCCTGCATAAACCACACCCCGGAGCGGTTAAGGAGATCGCTTGCCGCCAGCAGAGAGACGCGGGCCAGATCCAGCTTGCTCTGCTGCTGCCACGCCAGCAGGTTTTGCTGCTCGTTGCGCTGGGCTTCGTTCAGGGAGGCGTTAAGCAGGAATGACGAGGAGAGCTGCAGCGCGGAGAAAAGGCCAATAATGCAAAAGATCCCTGTCAGCAGGCCAAAGTGACGGGGAGTGAGACGCTGCGCAATACGGCGAAAAATTTGCGTTAGTTTCATAATTAGCTTCATTTACAAGGCGTTAGACGCGAGCGAGTCTACGAAATGAAAATGACAGAACCATTGCAGATTAATGACAACGGCCCTCGAGATGAGGGCCGACATCGCGGGATTACACGCGATCCTTCCACACCGTCTGCACGTTGCAGAACTCGTGCAACCCAAAGTGGGAAAGTTCGCGGCCAAAGCCACTTTTCTTCACGCCGCCAAAGGCCACGCGCGCATCGCTGGCGCTAAAGCCGTTGATAAACACCCCGCCGCACTCCAGCTCGCGGGAGAAGGTTTCTGCCAGCGCATCACTGGCGGTAAAGACCGTGGCAGACAGGCCAAAATCGCTGTCGTTGGCCAGCATCAGGGCGTGCTCCGCATCTTTCGCGACCGTAATGGCCGCGACCGGACCAAACAGCTCCTGCCGGAAGGCCGTCATCGACGGGGTGACGTTCGCTAGCACGGTTGGCGCATAATAATTCCCCTCACCGCTGATTTTCTCACCGCCCAGCAGCAGCGTTGCACCTTCCGCCAGCGTCGCCTGCACCTGCTGATGGAGTTCATCGCGCAGGTCAAAACGCGCCATCGGGCCAATATAGTTTTCTTCCTGATCCGGCGCGCCCAGCTTCAGCGCAGCAACCGCATCGACAAAGCGCTGGGTAAAGGTCTTCGCAATACCCTCTTCCACAATGAAGCGTTTGGCCGCCGCGCACACCTGTCCGGTATTCTGGTAGCGGCCTGCTACCGCCGCCTTCACGGCAAGATCCAGGTCGGCATCGTTGAGAACGATGAACGGGTCTGAGCCGCCCAGTTCAAGAACACATTTCTTCAGCGCGGCCCCCGCCTGAGCACCAATGGCTGCCCCGGCACGCACGCTGCCGGTGACGGTCACCGCCGCAATACGACGATCGTTAATCGCCTGGCTGACGCCGTCGTTGGTGGCATTCACCCAGCCGAACACGCCTTCAGGGAAACCCGCATCCGCAAAAATCTGCGCGATAAGATCCGCCGAGCCGAGCACGTTGGGCGCGTGTTTGAGCAGATAGCTGTTCCCTGCCAGCAGAATCGGCACCGCACCGCGCAGCACCTGCCAGAGCGGGAAGTTCCACGGCATGACCGCGAGGATCGGCCCCAGCGGACGGTATTCAATAACCGCGTTCTGGTTTTCCACCTGAGTGGGTTCCGCACGCAGCATCGCCGGGCCGTGCTCGGCGTACCAGTCGCACAGGCCAGCGGATTTCGCCACTTCCGCCCGCGCCTGCTGAATGGGTTTGCCCATTTCACGGGAGATCGTCTGCGCCATCTCTTCAGCGCGATGACGCAGCGCGGCACCAAGATCGCGCAGCTTTTGCGCCCGGTGGGAGACGCTTTCGCGACGCCACTGGCGATAGCCCGCGTCGGACTGAGAAATCGCGCGTTCAACCTGTTCCGGCGTCGCCCACGGATACGCGGCGAGGGTTTCACCCGTTGCCGGGTTGACAGAGAAGGCATGTGTTGCAGAGGAATAAGTCATGGTGTTCTCCACGTTTTTCGGTTGATTCATTGTGGCTCACTCTGCTATTTCTTAAAAATGAATAATACTAACCACCTTATTCACGAAACGAGAACGCTATGGATTTAACCCAGCTTGAAATGTTTAACGCCGTCGCGCTGACGGGCAGTATCACCCAGGCGGCGCAGAAGGTGCATCGCGTGCCGTCTAACCTGACGACCCGCATTCGCCAGCTGGAAGCCGATCTGGGCGTTGAGCTGTTTATTCGTGAGAACCAGCGTTTGCGTTTATCCCCGGCTGGCCATAACTTTTTGCACTACAGCAAGCAGATCCTCGCCCTGGTGGATGAAGCGCGCATGGTCGTCGCGGGGGATGAGCCGCAGGGGTTATTTGCCCTCGGCGCGCTGGAAAGTACCGCCGCCGTGCGCATTCCTGAAACGCTGGCACAGTTTAACCAGCGCTATCCGCGCATTCAGTTTGCCCTTTCTACCGGGCCATCCGGGACGATGATTGATGGCGTACTGGAGGGAACCCTGAGCGCCGCCTTTGTCGACGGGCCACTCTCGCACCCGGAGCTGGAAGGAATGCCGGTCTACCGGGAAGAGATGATGCTGGTCACGCCTGCCGGGCAGGCGGAAATCTCACGCGCCGCGCAGGTGAGCGGCAGCGACGTTTATGCCTTTCGCGCCAACTGCTCTTATCGCCGGCACCTGGAGAGCTGGTTTCACGCTGACCGCGCCGCGCCCGGCCGCATTCACGAGATGGAGTCCTATCACGGCATGCTCGCCTGCGTCATTGCGGGCGCGGGCATCGCGCTGATGCCGCGCTCGATGCTGGAGAGTATGCCCGGGTATCATCAGGTTGAAGCCTGGCCGCTGGCAGAAAACTGGCGCTGGCTCACCACCTGGCTGGTGTGGCGACGCGGGGCGATGACCCGCCAGCTGGAGGCCTTTATAGCGCTGCTAAACGAACGTCTTCAACCAGCGCCTTCTCCATAAACAGGCTGAGCGGGTCGTCAACGTACGGGGGAAACGCCGGGCGCAAATCGTATCCGCACTGTTCATAAAGACGCACCGCGGCGCGCTGCTTGATGCCCGTCTCCAGCCGTACCGTATGGCAATGACGGCTCAGGGCCTCATCTTCCAGGGCGGCCAATAGCGTCTCCCCAAGGTGCTGCCCACGATGGGCCGGATCGATATAGACCCGCTTCATTTCACCGGTACCGTCGCCGTTGAGCACGATGGCGCCACAGCCAACGGCCTGAAGCTGCTGGTCGCGAATGACCATCAGGATCAGCGACGTTTCCGGCAGCGCAGCCAGATCGATCAGATGATTGCTTTCGGCGGGATAGAGTTCGCTCTGATAGCGGTCAAGCGCCGCGATCAGGCTAAGAATGTCCGGGTGACGTGCAGATTCAGAGGTAATGGAATACATGGCAGGCTCCTTGCTTTTTTTGTGAGGCTAAATGTCAACATAGCGCAGGCCTGCCGGGGTGCTTCATACAATTAACTTATCGTACCGCTCCGTTAGCGCAAAAAGATTTTCCCTTTCAGGTACAGGGTAGCCTGACCGCCAATCAGCACGCGGTCGCCCTTCATTTCGCAGCGCAGATCCCCGCCACGGTGCGCCCCCTGGTGGGCATAAAGTGACGTTTTACCCAGCTTTTCGCTCCAGTAAGGGATCAGCATGCTGTGGGCGGATCCGGTAACCGGATCTTCCGGCACCCCTTCCCCCGGGCAGAAGAAGCGGCTGACGAAGTCATATTTTTCGCCCGACGCCGTCACGCAGACCATTTTATCCAGCGGGATCATCGCCCCAATATCCGGCGTTAACGCTTCCACCTGCTGCTGGCTCTCCAGCACCACCAGGTAATCACGTCCGACGCGCACCTCTTTTGCGTCTGGGATGCCCAGCGCGCTAAACAGCAGCGCAGGTGGGTTCTCGACCACCTCGGTTGACCACGCGGGGAAGTTCAGCGTCAGCCAGTCGCCGCTGCGTTTCACCGTCAGCTCGCCCACGAAGCGCGTGGTGAAGGTAATTTCAGTGTGCGGATAGTCAAGGTATTCGAAAATAACGTGCGATGCGGCAAGCGTAGCATGGCCGCACAGGTTAATTTCATCGAGCGTGGTAAACCAGCGCAGTTCAAACCCACCGTCGGTGCGTACAAAAAAAGCGGTCTCAGACTGGTTATGCTGCTGCGCCATTTTGAGCAGCGTCTCGTCCGGCAGCCACGCTTCCAGAGGACATACCGCTGCCGCGTTGCCGCCAAAGGTTTTGTCGCTGAAGGCATCCACCAGATAAAAATCAATTTCCTGCATTGTCTCTTCCTCTCTTGTTATGGGTTATTTAGCGCAGAAAAACTGTGCCTTTCAGATAAAGTGAAGCCTGTCCGCTCATCAGCACGCGCGAGCCTTTCAGCTCACAGCGCACGTCGCCGCCGCGCGCGGAAACCTGACGGGCAAGCATGGCTGTTTTCCCCAACCGTTCACCCCAGTATGGGATCAGCATGGTGTGCGCGGAGCCGGTGACCGGGTCTTCCGGAACGGATACCCCGGGGGAGAAAAAGCGGCTGACAAAATCGTATTCCCCCTCACCCCGTGCCGTCACGCTCACCTTATGCTCGCCCGGCGTCATCGCCGAAAAGCGTGGCGCGAGCGCTTCAATCTGCTGGCGATTGTCCAGCACGATCAGCCAGGCGCGCCCTTTGCGGGCTGCAACGTAATGACGGATACCGAGCGCCGAGAGCATCTCCGGCGGCGGCGTCTCTTCTTGGGTTGGACATGCCGGGAAGTCCAGCGTCATCCACTCCCCCTCCCGGCTGACCGTCAGGCGGCCAGAGGCGGTATCAAAGTGGATCCGCGAGTCGGGATAATCCAGTTCATTAAACAGAACGTACGCGGCGGCAAGGGTGGCGTGGCCGCAGAGATTGACTTCGGTAAGCGTGGTAAACCAGCGTAGCTCAATGCCTCCTTTAGTGCAGACGAAAAAGGCCGTTTCCGACTGATTATGCTGCTGCGCCATTTTCAGCAAGGTCTCATCGGGTAACCATTCCTTGAGCGGACAAACGGCGGCCGGGTTGCCGCCAAACGTGGTATTGCTGAACGCATCGACCAGATAAAAATCAATCTCCTGCATTGTCTTACCGCCTGTTTTTATTGTGTTGTTCTTTTATATTCAATGAAAACAGCGCTCCCGGCTACCGCTTTCATAAGGTAAATATTGAGATCTGCGTCACATAATGGTTGAGTTTTCGCCATTCAACGTTTTAAGATCGTCTCCTCTTCTTTTCAGCAACGAATCTCCGACATCCCTATGACAACGAACACAGTTTCCCGCAGGGTTGCGTGGCTACGCGTGGTCACGCTGGCCATTGCCGCGTTTATTTTTAACACCACAGAATTTGTGCCGGTTGGGCTGTTGTCTGACATCGCCAACAGTTTCCAGATGGAAACGGCGCAGGTGGGCATTATGTTGACCATTTACGCCTGGGTGGTGGCGCTGATGTCCCTGCCGTTCATGCTGCTGACCAGCCAGATAGAGCGGCGCAGGCTGCTGATCGGTCTGTTTGTCTTATTTATCGCGAGCCACGTGCTGTCGTTTATGGCGTGGAATTTTACGGTGCTGGTCATCAGCCGCGTCGGTATCGCCTTTGCCCATGCGGTGTTCTGGTCGATCACCGCGTCGCTGGCGATTCGCCTCGCACCGGCGGGTAAACGCGCGCAGGCGCTGAGCCTGATTGCTACCGGTACCGCACTGGCGATGGTGCTGGGCCTGCCGATTGGCCGCATCGTGGGGCAATACTTCGGCTGGCGTACCACCTTCTTCGCCATCGGCATGGGCGCGCTGGTGACGCTGGTGTGTCTGATTAAGCTGCTGCCCGCGCTGCCGAGCGAACATTCCGGCTCGCTGAAAAGCCTGCCGCTGCTGATGCGTCGCCCTGCGCTGCTGAGCATCTACCTGCTGACCGCCATTGTGGTAACGGCCCATTACACGGCGTATAGCTACATTGAACCGTTTGTGCAGGTGGTAGCAGGCTTTAGCGCCAACTTTGCCACCGTCTTACTGCTGATCCTCGGCGGCGCGGGGATTATTGGCAGCGTGCTGTTCGGCAAGCTGGGTAACCGGCATGCCTCCTCGCTGGTAAGCAGCGCTATCTGCCTGCTGCTGGCCTGTCTGCTGTTGCTGATGCCCGCCGCGGGCAGTGAAAGCCATCTGGCGATCCTCAGCCTGTTCTGGGGCGTGGCGATCATGATTATTGGCCTGGGCATGCAGGTGAAGGTGCTGGCCCTGGCGCCGGATGCGACGGACGTCGCCATGTCGCTGTTCTCGGGAATTTTCAATCTGGGGATTGGCGCGGGTGCGCTGGTGGGTAACCAGGTCATCCTGCACGTGTCGATGTCGGCGATTGGCTATCTGGGTGCCATTCCGGCCCTGATGGCGCTGATCTGGTCAGTGCTTATCTTCCGTAAGTGGCCGGTGGCGCTGGAGGAACAGGGGCAGCACGGGTGAGGTTTGTTGGTGCCGGGTGGCGCTGCGCTTACCCGGCCTACAAAAAGACGTATTTCGTAGGCCGGGTAAGGCGAAGCCGCCACCCGGCAATGAACTTAATGATAGGTCTTAATAATCTCCAGCACGCCGTTAATAATAAACTGCACGCCCATACAGACCAGTAAGAAGCCCATCAGGCGGGAAATCGCCTCGATACCGCCCTTGCCTACCCAGCGCATGATGGCGCCGGAGCTGCGCAGCGATGCCCACACGATAATCCCGATAATCGCAAAAATCAGCGGCGGTGCCACCGTCAGCACCCAGTCCGGGAAGGTTGCGCTGTCACGCACCGTCGACGCGGAGCTGATGATCATCGCGATGGTCCCCGGCCCCGCCGTGCTCGGCATGGCAATCGGCACGAAGGCGATATTCGCGCTCGGTTCGGTTTCCAGCTCTTCCGATTTGCTGGTCGCTTCCGGCGACTCATGCGCTTTTTGCGCCGGGAACAGCATGCGGAAACCGATAAAGGCCACGATCAGCCCCCCGGCGATGCGCAGGCCAGGGATGGAAATCCCGAAGGTATTCATCACCAGTTGCCCGGCGTAGTAAGCCACCATCATGATGGCAAACACATACACCGAGGCCATCATCGACTGATGATTGCGCTCGGCGCTATTCATATTCCCTGCCAGCCCGAGGAAAAGCGCCACCGTCGTTAACGGGTTAGCCAACGGCAGCAAGACCACCAGCCCAAGGCTGATTGCTTTAATCAAATCCAACATAGTGCGTTGTCGTCCTTATCCATATTTAACACAGCAATTATAGGGGGAAAGTGTGACATTCAGCCATGGGCGCAACGTAACGATTATTTTCCTTCTGAAAAGATAACAGGAAGTTATCCCTATGATTTGAAACACCTTAAAAAAAGTTCATGAAACGTTTTAGCAATTCGTGGCATCGGCTGATTCATTCAGTTGACTTATACTTGCCTGAGCAATAATATCTGCCGTGACTAATTACTTGCCAGGGCAACCATTGTGAAAAGCACCAGTGATATCTTTAACGACGTTGTTCCGCTGGGTCGTCTTATTCATATGGTCAATCAGAAAAAAGATCGCCTGCTCAATGACTATCTGTCACCGCTGGATATCACCGCAACACAGTTCAAAGTGCTGTGTTCCATTCGCTGCGAAGTGTGTATCACGCCGGTTGAGCTGAAAAAGGTGCTCTCTGTCGATCTGGGTGCGTTAACCCGCATGCTCGATCGTCTCGTCTGCAAAGGATGGATAGAACGAAGCCCTAACCCGAATGACAAACGCGGCGTACTGGTGAAGCTGACCAGCGATGGCGCGGCCATGTGCGAGCAATGTCATCAATTAGTAGGACAAACACTGCATCAGGAACTAACAAAAAACTTAACGGCAGATGAAGTGGCAACCCTTGAGCTTTTGCTGAAGAAAATCCTGCCGTAAACAGAAAAAAGAGGTATGACGATGTCCAGACGCAATACTGACGCTATCACCATTCATAGCATTTTGGACTGGATCGAGGATAACCTGGAATCGCCGCTCTCCCTTGAAAAAGTGTCAGAGCGTTCGGGTTACTCCAAATGGCACCTGCAACGGATGTTCAAAAAAGAGACCGGCCATTCATTAGGTCAATATATTCGCAGCCGCAAGCTGACGGAGATTGCCCAGAAACTGAAAGAAAGCAATGAGCCGATCCTTTATCTGGCGGAGCGTTACGGATTTGAATCGCAGCAAACCCTGACGCGTACGTTCAAGAACTATTTTGACGTGCCGCCTCATAAGTACCGAATCACCAGCGTGCCGGGCGAATCCCGATACCTGTATCCGTTAAAACACTGTAGTTAATCATCGCCTGTCACAGACGTAACCGAGGAAATCATGAAAGTTATCGCCTCCGCCGCCCTCGCCTTGCTGGTGCTGTTCTCCAGCCAGACCTTCGCGGAGCAAACCCCTCGTGCAACGCAGCAAAATAATCCTGATACGATGATTTTGCCGTCCGCACATGACCAGTCGCCCTATGATTTCAACCACATGGGTGCTGGTAGCGACAAATCCGACGAATTAGGCGTGCCTTATTATAATCAGCACGGCTTCTGATTCGTTTTTGCCCCGCAGACGCGGGGCTTTTTTTATGCCTTTTCGCTTACCCGCGTCGTCCGACGCACCCGCAGACCAAACACGTTAATGTACAGCCCGGCCATGATCAGCACGGCACCGAACAGCTGCAGCGCGCTTAGCGTTTCATCCAGCAATATCGCCGCACTGGCAAGCCCTACCACCGGCACCAGCAGAGATAACGGCGCGACGCGCCAGGTCTCATAACGCCCCAGCAGCGATCCCCAGATCCCGTAGCCCACAATGGTGGCGACAAAGGCCAGATAGACGAGAGAGAGGATCGTGGTCATATCGATGTCGACCAGACTGTTCAGCATCACCGCCGGACCGTCCAGAATACTCGACGCCAGCAGAAACGGGATAACCGGGATCAGCGCGCTCCACACCACCAGCGACATCACCGCCGGGCGCGCCTCGTGCTGCATGATCAGCTTGTTGAAGATATTCCCGCAGGCCCAGCTCAGCCCCGCCGCCAGCGTCAGCATAAACCCGAGCAGCGCCACGTGCTGACCATTCAGGCTGGCCTCGATCAGCACCAGCACGCCAAACACCGCCAGCGTGATCCCCGCCAGCTGTTTGCCCTGCAGGCGCTCGCCAAACACAAACGCCCCGAGAATAATGGTAAAGAACGCCTGCGCCTGTAACACCAGCGAGGCCAGACCGGCCGGCATACCGAACTTGATGGCGCAAAAGAGAAACGCGAACTGGCCAAAGCTGATGGTCAGACCGTAGCCCAGCAGCAGTTTAAAGGGGATCTTTGGACGCGCCACAAAGAAGATGGCCGGGAAAGCGACCAGCATAAAACGTAAGCCGGCCAGCATCAGCGGCGGCATGTTGTGCAGCCCCAGCTTGATGACCACAAAATTGAGCCCCCATACTACGACCACCAGCAGTGCCAGCAGCCCGTCTTTCCGCGTCATATCCCGCCCCTGAATTATTAATAATTTGTTAACACTTCAAGGTAACAGAAAAAAGTGCGCCACGAGAAGATCATTATTTCTGGCAGGCAGCTGAAGCACTTAGGGATAAATCGGGTGCTATACAAGCCCCTTATGTCATGGTAATCCTGTTAACACACATCGAATAAAAGCATAAGCAACTGTCGGGCAGGAATATGAAACCATCTCTCAGGCGCTCAACCGCAGCGCTGCTGGCATCGTCATTGTTGTTAACCATCGGTAGAGGGGCAACGCTGCCGTTCATGACCATCTATCTCACGCGCGTCTACAGCATGAGCGTCGAGAATATTGGTTATGCCCTGACCGTGGCGCTGACCATTGGCGTGGTGTTCAGCCTGGGATTTGGTATTCTGGCCGATAAGTTTGATAAAAAACGCTACATGCTCATCGCCATCGTAGCCTTTATCGCCGGATTTGTGGCGATCCCGCTGGTCAATAACGTCACGCTGGTGGTGCTGTTCTTTGCGCTGATCAACTGCGCCTACTCCGTCTTTTCGACGGTGCTGAAAGCCTGGTTCTCCGACGTGCTCACCTCCAGCCAGAAGGCGCGGGTCTTCTCGCTGAACTACAGCTTCCTGAACATTGGCTGGACGGTCGGCCCGCCGATTGGCACCCTGCTGGTGATGTACAGCCTGCAGCTGCCGTTCTGGCTGGCAGCCTTCTGTGCCGCCCTGCCGCTGGGCTTTATCCACTTCTTTGTGCAGAAAAGCGTGGCGTTAGATACCGCCGAGGAGAAGACGCCGTGGCAGCCGTCGGTCTTGCTGAAAGACCGCGCGCTGTTCTGGTACACGCTCTCTGGCCTGCTGGCGTCGTACGTGGGCGGGTCGTTCGCGAGCTGTATTTCGCAATACGTTCTCGCTGCACATGCGGACAGCGATTTCGCCGAAAAGGTGGTCGCCGTGGTACTGCCCGTCAACGCCGCCGTGGTGGTAACGCTGCAATATGCGCTGGGCCGCAAAATCTCAGCCAGCAATATCCGCCCGCTGATGTCCCTCGCCACCCTGTTTTTTATCGTGGGGCTGGGCGGCTTTATGCTCTCCGGGGAAAACCTGGTTTACTGGGGCATCGCTGCCGCCATCTTTACGCTGGGTGAGATTATCTATGCCCCTGGTGAATACATGCTGATTGACAACATTGCGCCACCGGGAATGAAGGCGAGCTATTTCTCCGCGCAGGCGCTGGGCTGGCTCGGCGCGGCGGCAAACCCGATGATCACCGGTATCATCCTGACCAACCTGCCGCACTGGTCGCTGTTTGTGATTATGATGGCCGCGATTATTGTGGCGTGGCTGATGATTTTGCGCGGGATGAGCGTGAAGGCATGGTGCGAGTCACCCAAAGCGGCGTAGCAAATGTAGGCCGGGTAAGGCGAAGCCGCCACCCG
>NZ_KV787902.1:124649-169780 GCF_001807145.1 Enterobacter sp. HMSC16D10 | reverse complement strand
GGCCGGGTAAGGCGAAGCCGCCACCCGGCAAAAGCAAAAACCTAGTGGTGCAACATCTCCTCCACCACCTGCTCTTTATACATCTCGTTCGGATAATAGGTCGGCCAGTTATCCATCTCTTTCAGCAGCGCCTCGTGGGAGGTATTGCCCATGAAAATATGGAAGTGCGAAGAGGCCTTCGGGCCGATGGTATGGTCGCTGAACTGGACGAACTTCGGCGCCTTGCTGCTGGCGTCCTTGCACTCAAAGAGATAGCGCACGCCTTTCTTGCCTGACGCGTAGGTCAGAATTTTGTAGCCGCTGTAATCGTACTGGCAGCGGCTGACCGCTTTCCCCTGATGGAACTCCATCACGTTATTTTCGATACCGATGGCATCCACGTCCGTCGCATAACCCGTGCGGTAGTAGGCTTTCACCTCATCAAAGGATTTGCTTTTATCCTTCTGCGCTTTCTGCTTAAAGACCGGATCCAGCGAACCATCGAGCAGGAACGGATAGACCGACTGCCAGGTGCCGTCCCAGTCAGACAGCGCTCTGTCCTTCACGTCTTTATCCTCAAACACGCCGTTCGCCGCTTTCTGTTCTGCTTCGGTCATCTGGTGGCCGTGCGAGTGAGCAAACAGCTGGCCGCTGATCAGCAGCGCCCCCAGAGTCATGGCAAATTTCCCAATATGTGCAGCCAAAGTAACGCCCTCATTCCGTTTTATAAGAATGAGGATGTTATATTATAACATTTCAGATCGCAACCAGCCCGCGAACGCCTTCCTGCTCCATATTTTCACCCCGCCCGCGCTGAATAATGGTGCCGCGGGACATCAGCAAATAGCTGTCGGCCAGCTCGGCGGCAAAGTCGTAAAACTGCTCAACAAGCAGGATCGCCATGTCGCCTCTGTTTGCCAGGGTGCGGATCACGTGGCCGATCTCTTTAATGACGGAAGGCTGTATGCCTTCGGTCGGTTCATCCAGGATCAGCATCCGCGGACGACTCGCCAGCGCGCGACCAATCGCCAGCTGCTGCTGCTGCCCACCCGAGAGATCGCCCCCGCGACGGTGCTTCATCTCTTTGAGCACCGGGAACAGCTGCCAGATCTCCTCCGGCACCTGCTTCGCCTCGCGGGCGGAAAACCGCGATAGCCCCAGCAGGAGATTCTCCTCCACGGTCAGGCGCGGAAAAATCTCGCGTCCCTGCGGGACATACGCCACGCCAGACTGCACCCGCTGGTGCGGTTTGCTGTGGGTAAGCGTTTTCCCCTGCCAGATGACCTCCCCGGTTTTCGCCGGGATCAGCCCCATCAGACACTTCAGCAGCGTGGTTTTCCCCACGCCGTTGCGCCCCAGCAGACAGGTGACTTCGCCGGTGACCGCCTCAAAGCTCACGCCGCGCAGGATATGGCTGCCGCCGTAATACTGATTCAGTTCGTTGACCTGTAGCATTCCCTCTCCTTAACGTCCCAGATAGACCTCAATCACCTGCTCGTTGGCCTGCACGTCGCGAAGCGACCCTTCCGCCAACACCCGCCCCTGATGCAGCACCGTCACGTGGTCGGCAATCGTTTCTACAAAGCCCATATCGTGCTCCACCACCATCAGGGAGTGCTTGCCCGCCAGCGTTTTGAACAGCTCTGCGGTGTATTCCGTTTCCGCGTCGGTCATTCCGGCGGCGGGTTCATCCAGCAGCAGCAGATGCGGGTCCTGCACCAGCAGCATGCCGATCTCCAGGAACTGTTTCTGTCCGTGGGAAAGCAGCCCGGCCCGTCGGTCGCGCTCCGCGCTAAGGCGCAGCAAAACCAGCATCTCGTCGATCCGGTCACGCTGCTCCCCATTGAATTTTGCCCGCAGGCTCGCCCAGACGGATTTATCCGTTTTCATGGCGATCTCCAGGTTTTCCCACACCGTCAGCGCTTCAAAAACCGTGGGCTTCTGGAATTTACGCCCGATGCCCTGGCGGGCGATGGCCGCAGGCTCCAGCGCGGTCAGGTCGATGGACTGATCGTAAATCGCCCTGCCGCTCTTTGGCCGCGTTTTGCCGGTGATGACGTCCATCAGCGTGGTTTTACCCGCACCGTTGGGGCCAATCACGCAGCGCACCTCGCCCACGCCGATATTCAGCGAGAGATCGGTCAGGGCCTGAAAACCATCAAAATTGACGTTAATGGATTCAAGCTGAAGCACCGGGTCAGTCTGGTCCCGGTAGCGATCGCCGGGCAGCTGGCGGGTAAATAATCCTTCCGTTGGCTGCATCATTTCTCTCCCTTACGCAACAGACCGTAGACGCCGCGCGGCAAGAACAGCGTGACGGCGATAAAAATCAGCCCCAGAAACAGCTGCCAGTACTCCGGCATCGCGACGGTGAAGAAACTTTTCGCCCCGTTCACCAGCGCCGCGCCAATCACCGGCCCCACCAGCGTGCCGCGCCCGCCCAGCGCCACCCAGATGGCGGCCTCTATCGAGTTCGTCGGCGACATTTCACCGGGGTTAATAATGCCGACCTGTGGGACGTACAGCGACCCCGCCAGACCGCACAGCACGGCAGAAAGCGTCCACACCAGCAGCTTGAACCCGCGCGGATCGTAGCCGCAAAAGGTCAGGCGGTTTTCGGCGTCGCGCACGGCGGTCAGGATGCGGCCAAACTTGCTCTTCGCCAGCGCAAACCCGGTGCCCAGGGCCAGAAGCAGCAACAGCACGGTCGCCAGGAACAGCGCGATGCGGGTGGTCGTTTCCGTTACCGAAAACCCGAGCAGCGTGGTAAAACCGGTAAAGCCGTTATTGCCGCCAAACCCGGTTTCGTTCCGAAAGAACAGCAGCATCCCGGCATAGGTCAGCGCCTGGGTCATAATCGAGAAATAGACCCCTTTGATCTTCGAGCGGAAGGCAAACCAGCCAAACACCAGCGCCAGCAGGCCCGGCACAAGCACAATCAGCACCAGCGCCCAGGCAAAGTGCTGGGTGCCCCACCAGAACCAGGGCAGCTCGCTCCAGGAGAGAAACGACATAAACGCGGGCAGACCGTCACCTGCCGCCTGGCGCATCAGGTACATGCCCATCGCATAGCCGCCCAGGGCGAAGAAGAGGCCGTGCCCAAGGGACAGCATACCGGCGTATCCCCACACCAGATCCAGCGCCACCGCCACGATGGCATAGCAGAGGATCTTGCCAATCAGCGTCAGCATCCAGGTCGACAGCGCCAGCGGATGCGTCGCAGGCAGTAAGGCGAAAAACGGCAGTATCAGCAAACACACCACCAGCAGGCTGCCCACTATCTGCGTGGTGCGTGGCGCTTTGCGCGCCAGCGTTAAGGTCAGCGGCTGGCTCATCAGTCAATCACCCTCCCTTTCAGCGCAAACAACCCCTGCGGGCGTTTCTGAATAAACAGCACGATCGCCACCAGAATCACGATCTTGCCCAGCACCGCCCCCATCTGTGGTTCAAGGATTTTATTAAAGATCCCCAGCCCAAACGCCGCGGCCACGCTGCCTGCCAGCTGGCCTACGCCTCCGAGCACCACCACAAGGAAGGAGTCGATGATATAGCCCTGGCCCAGCTCCGGCCCGACGTTACCGAGCTGCGATAGCGCCACGCCGCCTAACCCCGCAATCCCGGAGCCAAGCCCGAACGCCAGCATATCGACGCGCCCTGTCGGTACCCCGCAGCAGGCGGCCATGCTGCGGTTTTGCGTCACCGCCCGCACGTTAAGCCCCAGACGGGTTTTATTCAGAATGAGCCAGGTAAAGAACAGCACCATCAGCACGAAGCCCAGCACCACGATGCGGTTCCACGGCAGCGTCAGGTTAGCAAAAACCTGCACCCCGCCGGAGAGCCATGCCGGGTTCGCCACCTCCAGGTTCTGGGCACCAAAGGTCATGCGCACCAGCTGGATAAGCATCAGGCTGATGCCCCACGTCGCCAGCAGCGTTTCCAGCGGACGACCGTACAGATGACGGATCACCGTGCGCTCCAGCGCCATTCCAATGCCCGCCGTCAGGCAGAACGCGACCGGCAGCGCGATAACGGGATAGAGCACCAGCCACTGGGGCGCAAGCCCGGCCATCGCCTGCTGCACCATCCAGGTCGCATATGCCCCCAGCATCAGCATCTCGCCGTGGGCCATATTAATCACGCCCAGCAGGCCGTAGGTGATAGCCAGCCCCAGCGCGGCCAGCAGCAGCACCGACCCAAGGGACAGCCCCATAAACGCCTGGCCCAGCAGGTCGCCCCACATCAGGCGGTGCTGGATCTGGCTAAGACTCTCTTCTGCGGCCGCGCGCACCGCGCTATCCGGCTCCGTCTGTGGCTGGGTAAACGGGGTGAGCCTGGACTGCACGTCCGGATCGTCTGACTGGCCTAACAATTCGACGGCCTTGCGACGCACTTCCGGCTGCGGGCTGGCCAGCTGGAGATTCGCGACCGCCAGCAGCAGCGCCTGACGCGCCACGGCGTCCGTCTCATCGTTCACACGCTTTTCCAGAAAAGCGAGCATCCCGGGCTGGGCATCGCGCTGCAGCTGACGCGCCGCCGCCCGCCTTTCGGTGACACTGTCACTTACCAGCTGATGCGTGGCGATAGCAGTTGCAGCCAGCACGCGCAGCCGGTTCGTCAGGCGCACGGCTTTGGTTGGGCCCTCTGCCGTATGACTGTCCCCCAGCGGGATGACGTTGCCATCGCGTTGTGCAAAGGCGTGCTTTTGCGTATCGACGTAGAGATTTTCCTTTTGCAGCGCCTCAAGGAGCGGCAGTCTTGACGCATCCGGCGCGGCGGCCCACTGCGTCAACAAATCCGCCTGCTGGCTGCGGCTGGCGGCAACAAAACGATCGGCATCCGATGCCTGCACCATCCCTGGCAGCAGTCCGGAAAGCCATACAAGAGCGATGAACAGGCGCATGGCGTTCATGACGTTTCTCCCTGCGGTGATGGCTTAGTTGCTGGCGGTTTTCATCGGCTGGTCGGGCTTTTTGTCATTCCCGGCGATGAACGGGCTCCACGGCTGGGCGCGTACCGGCTGTTCGGTCTGCCACACCACGTTAAACTGACCGTTGCCTTCGATTTCACCGATCATGACCGGCTTGTGCAGATGATGGTTGGTGGCATCCATGGTGAGCGTAAAGCCTGACGGCGCCTTAAAGGACTGACCGGCCATCGCCGCACGCACTTTGTCCACATCGGTAGTGCCCGCTTTTTCCACCGCCTGCGCCCACATGTGAATACCTACGTAAGTGGCTTCCATCGGATCGTTAGTTACGACGGTATCGGCGTTCGGCAGCTTGTGCGCCTTCGCATAGGCTTTGTAATCCGCTACAAACGCCTGGTTAGTCGGGTTATCCACGGACTCAAAGTAGTTCCAGGCTGCCAGGTTACCCACCAGCGGTTTGGTGTCGATCCCGCGCAGCTCTTCTTCACCCACGGAGAACGCCACCACCGGCACGTCCGTCGCCTTCAGCCCCTGGTTAGCCAGCTCTTTGTAGAACGGCACGTTGGAGTCGCCGTTGATGGTCGACACCACGGCAGTTTTGCCGCCCGCGGAGAATTTTTTGATGTTGGCGACGATGGTCTGGTAGTCGCTATGGCCAAACGGGGTATAAACCTCTTCGATGTCCTTATCCTCCACCCCTTTCGAATGCAGGAACGCGCGCAGGATCTTGTTGGTGGTGCGCGGATAGACGTAATCGGTGCCCAGCAGGAAGAAGCGCTTCGCCGCGCCGCCGTCTTCACTCATCAGGTATTCCACCGCCGGGATAGCCTGCTGGTTCGGCGCCGCGCCGGTATAGAAGACGTTTGGCGACATCTCTTCGCCTTCATACTGCACCGGATAGAACAGCAGGCCGTTCAGCTCCTCAAAGACCGGCAGTACGGATTTGCGCGACACCGACGTCCAGCAGCCGAATACCACCGCCACTTTATCCTGGCTCAGCAGCTGACGCGCCTTCTCGGCAAACAGCGGCCAGTTTGAGGCCGGATCCACCACCACCGGCTCCAGCTTCTTGCCCAGCACGCCGCCTTTGGCGTTGATCTCATCGATGGTCATCAGCGCGACGTCTTTCAGCGGGGTTTCAGAGATGGCCATGGTGCCGGACAGCGAATGCATGATCCCCACCTTGATGGTATCGGCCGCCTGCGCGCCAAAACTCATCCCCATCGCCACGACGGACGCGGATAACGCAAAAGCTTTTAATAAGGTACGACGCTGCATATTTTCACTCCTGAAAAAGAACGCTGTGCGAAAACGTCCGGTACGGCGTGGACGCGGAAAAAAAAGTGTCAGCGAAGCAGGAGCAAAAAGAGTGCCAGAATGGAGATAGCGCTATTTCTGGGAGGGGAACGCCGGATGTAAAGAGAACGACTCAGAATGGTACAGCGCTGCACTTTTATAATGCAGCGCCGTATAACGGGGTTACCAGACTTCGCTGGCGATCTGCGTGACCAGCCGGACTTTGTCCCACTGCTGGGCTTCGCTCAGGCTGTTGCCCTCTTCGGTCGAGGCAAAACCGCACTGCGGGCTGAGGCAAATCTGCTCTTTTGCCACGTATTTCGCCGCCTCTTCGAGACGGGCTTTAATTCCCTCCGGATTCTCCAGCTCGCCGTTTTTTGTAGTGATAAGACCCAACACCACCTGCTGTTTGCCCGGGCGAACAAAGCGCAGGGGCGCGAAATCCCCGCTGCGGTCGTTATCATATTCGAGGAAGAAGGCGTCAACGTTGACCGTTCCGAACAGCACTTCCGCTACCGGCTCGTAGCCGCCCTCGGAAATCCAGGTGGAACGGAAATTGCCGCGACAGACGTGCAGTCCGATGGTCAGATCGTCCGGCTTGCCCTCCAGCGCCTTGTTCAGCACGCGGGCATAGATGCGCGCCAGCTCATCGGCGTCGTCGCCGCGCTCGCGGATCTGACGGCGCTGGTCGTCCGAACAGAGATAGGCCCAGACGGTATCATCCAGCTGCAGATAACGGCAGCCCGCGTCGTAGAAGGCCCGGATGGCATCGCGCCACGTGGTCGCCAGGTCATCAAAATAGACGTCAAGGTCCGGATACACGGTCGCATCAATATCTTTGCGACCGCCGCGGAAGTGCAGCACGCTTGGGCTCGGAATGGTCATTTTTGGCTGGGCGTTACCGCTGATGCTTTTCAGATAGCGGAAATCGTCCAGCATCGGGTGCTCGCCAAAGCCCAGCTTGCCGGTGACGCGCACGCCGTGGGCTTTGGTTTGCACGCCGTTAAACTGGATGCCCTGCTGGGAATCGTAACGCTCAACGCCCTGAAGACCGTCGAAGAAGTCGAAGTGCCACCAGGCACGGCGAAACTCACCGTCGGTCACCACATGCAGGCCGCACGCACACTGCTGCTCGACGACGTGGCGAATGGCCTCGTCCTCCACCGCGCGAAGCTGTCCGGCATCAATCTCGCCGCTGGCAAATTTCAGGCGAGCCTGCTTGATGGCATCCGGGCGTAAAAAACTGCCGACTACGTCGGCGCGGTACGGGGCGTGGTGTCGTTGCATGGCAATCTCCTCAGTCTGCCGGCAATAATTGCCCGCAGTGATAATTCATCATTCGAAGCTTTAGACTTCTGGATGTCTAAATGTCCAAAAACAATGTCATACCTCACCGGTGCCGGCAAACGAGAAAATTTCACGGGTGTTGAAAAAAATTCATCTTCACAGCGCGGCGACGGACGCCTCGCTGGCAAACGCGTAGCGTTCATCTTCCCAGCCGGTGATGCCGCCGAGCATGATTTTGACCGGCAGCCCGAGACGCGCCAGCTTCAGCGCGGCTCTGTCCGCGCCGTTACAGTGCGGCCCTGCGCAGTAGACGACAAACAGCGTCCCTTCAGGCCATTGGGCCATGCGCTCAGCGGTCATCTGGCTCCACGGCATATGCAGAGCGCCCGGCACATGGCGACGGGCAAACTGCTCCGGGCTCCCCACCACGTGCAGCAAAACAAAGTCCTGCTCATTATGCGTGATGGCATGATGCACATCGGCGCAGTCGGTTTCGACGCTCAGGCGACGCAGAAAATGGGTAACGGCTTCCTGCGGTTCGGCAGCCGGAAATTCAGTAACATAGCTCATGATCCTTCCTCATCTTTGGCGTTTGTGTTAACACTACTCTATCCACAAATTCAGCTCATGAATGCGCTCGCTTATGCCAGAAAACAGCAAAAAGATGACAACGTTAAGACAGATTGCCCGCCCGAAGGTGGTGGTGCTGGCGTATGACGGTCTGTGTACCTTTGAGTTTGGCGTGGCGGTGGAAATCTTCGGCCTGCCGCGCCCCGAGCTGGGCGACGACTGGTATCGTTTTGCCGTGGCAAGCGTTGATAACGGTGAGCTTCGGGCGACAGGCGGGATCCGCATCATTACCGATGGCGATCTCTCCCTGCTTGCGTCTGCCGATCTGATCGTGATGCCGGGCTGGCGGGGGGTGGACTCGCCGGTTCCGGACGCGCTCTGCAACGCATTACGTCAGGCCAGCGCGCGGGGCTGTCAGCTACTCTCCATCTGCTCGGGTGTATTTGTGCTGGCCGCCTCCGGTCTGCTCAACGGACGCAAAGCCACGACGCACTGGCGCTACATTGAGACGCTTAAAGCCCGCTACCCTGACATCGACGTGGTCGAGGATGTGCTCTACCAGGACGAAGGCGAGATCCTGACTTCCGCAGGCAGCGCGGCGGGGATCGATCTCTGTCTGCACGTCGTGCGTCGGGATTTCGGGATGGAAACCGCCAACAGCGTGGCGAGGCGGCTTGTCATTCCCCCTCACCGGGATGGATCTCAGCCGCAACAGCTGAGCCGCCCGGTGGCGCAGCTGCGGGAAAGCCAGCGCCTTGGTCAGCTGTTTGATTTTCTGCACACGCATCTCACCGAGCCGCATAGCGTCGACTCGCTGGCGCGTCGTGTCGGTATGAGTCAGCGCACGTTTCTGCGTCGCTTCGAAGCGGCAACGGGAACGACGCCTGCCCGCTGGTTACTCAATGAGCGCCTGCTGCGGGCGAAAGATTATCTGGAAAGCAGTCGTTTAAGCATCGACAGCATCGCGGAACAGACCGGGTTTGGTCAGGCATCGACGCTGCGTCATCATTTTCGCCAGCAGTTCGCGATTTCCCCGGCCCAGTACCGTAAACAATTTTCTCATGCCGGTACTGCCCGCTGAGGCGTCAGTCTTTTGGTTTTGCTGGAATACGGAGAACCGGATGGTCACCACACACGTTTTTATCGCAACCAGTCTTGATGGCTACATCGCCCGACACAATGATGATATCGACTGGCTGCTGCAGCGCGATGACCCGAATGAGGATCATGGCTACACGGCGTTCATCGCGGACAAAGACTGGATCGTGATGGGCCGGGGGAGCTATGAGAAGGTGCGGACCTTTGAGACATGGCCTTATGACAGGCCCGTGCTGGTGCTCTCCCGACAGCTGGTCGACACGCCCGTACCCGACGCGCTGAGGGGCAAAGTACAGTTTTCCGGCCGCACGCCAAAGGAGGTGCTCGACGATCTGGCGAGGCAGAACGCCCGTCGCGTCTATCTCGATGGTGGGCAAGTCATACAGTCGTTCCTGCGAGAAGGACTGGTGGCCGATATGGTGATCACAACCGTTCCTGTCCTGCTCGGTTCGGGAAAATCGCTGTTTGGCGCCCTTCCCGGGGATATCGATTTGACGCTGGTCTCCAGCCGCTGCTTCCCTTCGGGTCTGGTGCAGTCGCACTATCGGGTGACGCCATAACCCCACGGCCAACACCGCTACGTTATGCGCAAAAAAAAACCGCCAAAAAATGGCGGTAAATGCTTGCATGGATAGATTTGTATTTTGGTCTCTACGTCCCGACACTCCATGGCCGGGCTGCGGATCCCATACAACCTAACACTCGTTGTCTTAACGAAGGTTAAACAGTTTTATTAACCTGCATGGGTATTGATCTGCAAATAACGCATAAGCCCCTGTTCAGCGCTCTGTTTTGCATCATCATTAATGGCTTCAAGATAAAAGGATCGCGCTACGCCATAAGGTGCCTTTTCAGAAGGAAACACCGCAAACTGGAATGTTTTCCCTCCCTCTTGATGAGTACAATCTAATTCCCAGCGCAGATCGTTAACTTTTTTGCTGCCGCAGGCAACAAGGCCATAGTCGCTGGTTAAATAAGAACCAACGCGAATTTCTGCTGATTGAATATATTCTGGTTCGTCATTAGCTGCATAACGAATTCCCACAACAGCCCCGATCGCAACCGCCAGAAGCGCAAGCGCTATTATTTTTTTCATTAGTAATGACCCATTCCTTAGCCAGAGACTCTCTATTATATAGGATTTGTCCTTAATGCAAATATCCAACTTTGGTCCAGAAATGGAACATTTACCATACATATATGTACTTTAGGAAAAGTCTTAAGCCTTATTATGAACGTACATTATTTGACATTCTCTTTGCGCTAGTTTGAATATTTGAATAATAACAATAATAAATAATCGGCATCATTAAGCCGCAACGTTATTCGGCGGCGACCTCATGGTTAAAAAAGTTTTATCTCTCGTGATGCTTATCTGTGCCCTCTTTTCAGGCCAGCTTATGGCCGGGCACAAAGGACATGAATATCTGTGGGTAAAGAATGTGGATCATCAGCTGCGTCATGAAGCCGATAGCGATGAATTGCGAAGCGCGGCGGAGGAGTCGGCGGAGGGTTTGCGCGAACACCACCTGTGGTTGAAATCGCGCAAACCGGACACGCACGTTCGGTAGTTAGCTGCCCTTGCGTTTTGGCAGGGTTTTCATCAGATCGTCCGGGCTGACGGACGCCACAATACTGCCGGGCTGCGGCATTTTGAAGATGTGGTTTTTCATCTTGCCAATCACATGCATTTCGCAGGGACGGCAGTCAAATTTGAGGGTCAGCACTTCGTCACCGTTTACGAGCTGCATAGGCGTGGCCTTCCAGCTCTTGATGTTGCCTTTCGCCTGCTTAGGACACAGGTTAAACGCGAAACGAAGGCAGTGCTTGGTGATCATCACCGGCACATCGCCCTTCTCTTCATGCGCCTCATAAGCCGCGTCGATCAGCTGCACGCCGTGGCGATGATAGAATTCACGCGCTTTATGGTTGTAGACGTTGGCGAGGAAGGATAAATGCGTATCCGGGTAGACGGGCGCAGGAACGGTTTCCGCTTTACGGCTAGCGCGCGGGTAGTTCGCCAGGCGCGCGTCATCCAGCATCTCGGCGGTTTCACGGCGGAACTGGTTGAGCAAACTGTTCGGCACAAACAGGGCATCCGGCAGATTGACCTCAACGTTGCGGGCATAGTAAATCGTCTGCCCCAGCTTCGCGACGCCATCCTTCAGGCTGTTGAGCGCTTTCTCCGCGTTGTTTGCCACCGCGAACAGGCCATCAAGCGTATGCGTTACGCTGATGCCGTCTTCACAGGTCATGGTCAGAATCAGCTGCTCTTCCCAGCCGCCCAGTTCAATATCCACCGCGATACGACGCTCGCTGGAGGTTTTCAGCAGCGCCTGCTGCCAGTTATGATCGAGGTTACGGTTAAGCGCCGCGTTCGGCCGCGCCTTGTAGAGATCGGCCGGCATTTCGTTCGGCCATACGCGGTAGCGGTTCTCACCGGTTTTCTCCACCGTGTTGGCGCGGAAGCCCACGACCTCACGCTTAATCATCACGTTAAGGCCATCGCCGTTCGCCAGCGGCTCCGTCACCGCAACATCAAGGTGATCTTTCGCCACTTTCAGCACTTCCCCCACCGGCAAACCGATAAACTTCGGTGAGTCAAACGCGCCGATATCCCCTTTACGGGCATTCACGAAATAGTCCGTGCTGCCGCGGTGGAACGTTTTGTCCGTCGACGGAATAAAGAAATGCTCGGTACGACCGGCCGACGCGCGCGCCAGGTCACCGCGATCTTCGATGATGGCGTCCAGCATCTGGCGATAGTGCGCGGTGATATTCTTCACGTAGCTCATATCTTTATAGCGCCCTTCAATCTTGAAGGAACGCACGCCCGCGTCGATCAGCGCGCCCAGGTTGGCGGTCTGGTCGTTATCCTTCATCGAGAGCAGGTGTTTTTCAAATGCCACCACGCGGCCCTGATCGTCTTTCAGGGTATACGGCAGACGGCAGGCCTGAGAGCAGTCGCCGCGGTTGGCGCTGCGGCCCGTCTGCGCGTGGGAAATATTGCACTGGCCGGAATAGGCCACGCACAGCGCGCCGTGGATGAAGAATTCAATCGTCGCGTCGGTTGCCTGGTGAATATCGCGGATCTGATTGAGGTTCAGCTCGCGCGCCAGAACGATCTGCGAAAAGCCGACGTCGGAGAGGAACTTCGCCTTCTCTACCGTGCGGATATCACACTGGGTACTGGCGTGCAGCTCAATGGGCGGAATATCCAGCTCCAGCACGCCCATATCCTGAACGATCAGGGCATCCACCCCGGCCTGATAGAGATCGGTAATCAGACGTTGCGCAGGCTCCAGCTCATCATCATGAAGAATGGTGTTCAGGGTGACGAACACCTTCGCCCCGAAACGGTGGGCGAACGGCACCAGCTCAGCAATATCGCTCAGGCTGTTGCTGGCGTTATGGCGGGCACCGAAGCCCGGGCCGCCAATGTAGACGGCGTCTGCGCCATGAAGGATCGCTTCACGGGCAATGGCGGCGTCACGGGCCGGGCTTAAAAGTTCAAGATGATGGGATTGCAGGCGCATACTTCGTCGTTATCCGTTATGGTCAAAATGGCGGCTATTGTAGTCAGAAGTCTGCGTCAGCGAAACAGTTTTGCGTAGCCTCAGCGGGGATAATGAATGAGGGAGTGAAAATGCACCGTCCGGTCGCTGCTGTTGCGGTAGGCGTGCGGTTTATCGCCGGCAAAACGGACGCCGGAATCGGCAGAAATCGTCTGCCATTTGCCCTCGAGCTTCATCTCCAGCTCGCCGCTGACCACCACCACATGTTCAATCACCCCCGCCTCATGCGGCGTGGATTCACTCAGGGCGCCGGGGGCCAGGGTAATGGAGAAATAATCAAACCGGAGCGCCTCGTCCCACGGAAAGAGCGGCTTGACGACCATCGCCTGCTGCTGCGGGTCAAACACCGCCTGCCGGTCCGCCTCCGGCGTGATGAAGGCGGAAAACGGCACGTTCAGTCCCGTGGCAATTTTCCACAGCGTCGACACCGTGGGGCTGGATTCATTTCGCTCGATTTGCCCGAGCATGGCCTTTGATACGCCGGTTTCGTCCGCCAGCTTAGACAGGCTCCAGCCCCGTGCCTGGCGTAATGTTTTCAGTGTTGCTGCAAGGTGTTGTGTGATGTCCATATTTCCTCCTGACGACGAGCATACCACTTGTACGCTATAACGCACAGTGTTACCTTACCCCGGACGTTATAACGCACAACGGAGTTTTCATGCGCCCTTCCTCTCATCTTGTTCCGGTCGTACTGGCTGGATTTGTCGCCGTTCTGGTGGGTTACGCCAGCTCGGCCGCCATCATCTGGCAGGCCGCCGCCGCGGCTGGCGCCAGCGCGCAGCAGATCGCAGGCTGGATGACCGCGCTGGGGATTGGGATGGGCGTCAGCACGCTGGTGCTTTCCTGGTGGTACAAAGCGCCCGTGCTGACCGCCTGGTCAACGCCCGGCGCGGCGCTGCTCGCCACCAGCCTGCACGGCGTCACGCTGGCGGAAACCATCGGCGTGTTCATCTTTGCCAACGCGCTTATTTTGCTCTGCGGCATCACCGGGCTTTTCGCCCGTCTGATGACGTTGATCCCCTATTCGCTTGCTGCCGCCATGCTCGCCGGGGTACTGCTGCAGTTTGGCCTGCACGCGTTTGCGCATCTTGAGGGGCACTTTCTGCTGTGCGGCAGCATGATTGCGGCATGGCTGATCGCAAAAGCGCTGGCACCGCGCTATGCCATCGTGGTCACGCTGCTGGTGGGCGGTATCGTGGCCTGGGCCGGTGGTGACGTTGTCACGGATAAGCTCACGCTTTCACTGGTGATGCCCGAATTTATTGCGCCCGCCTTCACCTTCACCAGCCTGGTGAGTATTGGCTTGCCCTTCTTCCTCGTGACCATGGCCTCGCAAAATGCACCGGGTTTCGCCACCATGAAAGCCTCAGGCTACCCGCTGGCGGCCTCACCGCTCATCATCGTGACGGGTGGACTGGCGCTGCTGTTTTCTCCGTCTGGCGTCTTTTCTATCTGCATTGCGGCCATTACCGCCGCCATTTGTCAAAGCCCGGATGCACATCCGGACGCGGAAAAACGCTGGCTGGCGGCCATCGCAGCCGGCGGGTTTTATCTGCTGGCGGGAATTTTCGGTGGCTCCATTACCGGGCTGATGGCCGCCCTGCCGCTCAGCTGGATCCAGACGCTCGCCGGTCTGGCGCTGCTTGGCACCATTAGCGGGAGTTTATACCAGGCGCTGAGTCACGAAGCGGAGCGCGACGCGGCCATCGTTACGTTTCTGACGACCGCAAGCGGCGTCACGATCCTGGGCATCGGTTCGGCGTTCTGGGGGCTGGTGCTGGGCGGGGTATGTTACGCCCTGTTTTCACGCGCTCGCCGCGCGTAGCTGCGACGGCGTCATGCCCGTCGCGCTGCGAAAGCGGTTGCTGAAGTGGCTGGCGGAGTTAAACCCGCAGGCCAGCGCAATGTCCGTCAGTGGCATGGAGGTATGCTGCACCAGCTCTTTCGCTTTGACCATTCGCCTGTGCATCACGTACTGATGCGGTGCCAGCCCCGTCGACTGGCGGAACATGCGGGCAAAATGGTATTCGCTGAGGGCGGCCTGCACCGCCAGCTCGGCCAGCGTCAGGGGCTGCCCGAGGTTCTCTTCGATAAAGGCGAGGACGTTGCGCAGCACGAACGGGGACAACCCTCCCGTAACGACCGGCAGCTTCCACTGCACGTTTGAGTAGTTTTGCAGCAGATGGGTCAGCAGCAGCGTGGAGGCCGTGCTCAGGGTGAGCTGGTTGGCGTGCTGCTGCCAGTCACAGCCCAGTAAAAACTGGCGATACAGCGTGGTGATCTTCGGGTCGCTGCCAAAAATACGCTCGTCCAGGGTCAGCGCAAGCGGCCGCTTATCCCAGATTTTTTCTCCCACGTCGCGCAGGTGTTCATCGGTGCAGTAGAGATGCACAAACGACAGGTCATCGCGGATATCCCACGTCGATTCGCTCTGTTTGGGCATCAGGCAGAAACGGTCCGGCCCCCCGCCGTTCTTCCAGCCTCCTGGCGTTTTTTGATAGCTTTCGTAGCCGTCCGCCACGTACAGGCTGAGGGTATGATGGTTGCTCTTTACGGTGATCGTGTCGTGCTTGTTGTACCACGCGGCCAGCTGGATACCCGAATTCAGCGAGACGGTTTCCCGCAGGACTGCATTCTGTTGGCAAAGCGTTTCAAAGGTATCGTAAGCGTGAGACATAACCGTTAGCGCGTGAAGAATCGGAATATCAGTCTAAGAAGAGTTGTCGCCCGTTGCCAGTCCCTCCAGAAGAAAAAAGCGCAAGATTTTGCAAGTCTGCCGCAAGCGGGTGAAAGCCCGTTACGCATCTCAGCGTCATACTGCGGGCTTCCGCGGTTTAAGAAGAGACAACTATGAACGCATTATTATACGGACTCGTGGTCATTATCTGGGGAACCACCTGGATTGCGATTTTCCTGCAGCAGGGCCCCGTCGCGGCGCCGGTGTCGATCTTCTGGCGCTTCGCCGTCGCCAGCCTCACCATGATGGTGGTGTTACTCGCCCTGCGTCGCCTGCGCACGCTGGCGCTTCGGGATCATCTTTTTTGCCTGCTTCAGGGATGCTGTGTTTTCTGCTTTAACTTCTGGTGTTTTTACACGGCAGCGGCACATATCAATACCGGGCTGGAGTCGGTGATCTTCTCCATGGCGGTACTCTATAACGCCATTAACAGCTTTATTTTCTTCGGACAGCGCCCGCCCGCGCGTTTCTGGACGGCGGCGGCGCTGGGGCTGGTTGGGATTGTCACCCTCTTCTGGGACGATCTGCTGGCCAGCGGCTGGAGCGCGTCACTCCTGACGGGCATTGGGCTTTCCGCGCTCGGAACCTACGGCTTCTCGCTGGGCAATATGATCAGCATGCGCCATCAGCGCAGAGGCCTGGAAACCATGACCACCAACGCCTGGGCGATGCTCTATGGCACGCTGGTGATGGGTTGCATTGCGCTGTTCAGAGGCGATAGCTTTGTACCGGAATGGACGGTGAGCTATCTCGGCGCGCTGGTGTATCTGGCCCTGTTTGGCTCGGTGATTGCTTTTGGCGCCTACTTCACGCTGGTGGGACGTATTGGCCCGGGCAAAGCGGCCTACAGCACGCTACTCTTCCCGCTGGTGGCGCTCTCCATCTCCACGGTCTATGAAGGCTACGTCTGGCATGTCAACGGTATCGTGGGATTAGTGCTGATTCTGGGAGGAAATATGGTGATGTTTACCAAACCGGAAACCTGGTTCAGACGCTTACGAATGGCATAAATAAAAAGGCCTGCATTACGCAGGCCGTTTTATTTTATTTCGCGGTCTTTTTCACATCAAACATGGTGGCGTCCGTCGCCATGTCATCAACAACCTGCTTCAGCGTCGCAAAGGTCATTGGTGTGTTTTCGTTATTCAGCTCTTTACCTTCGCCTTTACGTACCACCTTCATGACCGGTTTATTAGTGGCCGCATCGATCAGCTCGCCTTCAAAGAAGAGATGCGTATCCATGGTGCGGTGTCCGGTTGCCATCTGCGTCCCGGCAACCACCAGCGCAACAGGCACCACTTCATAGAACTGCAGCCCCTCTTTCTGCGAACTCACCCCGGTAATCGCGCCACGGAAAATCAGGCTGTGTTTACCCGGCGTGGTGACAACTGGCTTACGCGTACCAATCGCCGTTTTCATTTTGTTATTGGTGTAATTCAACAACTCATCAAGCGTTTTTTGCCCAATTTGCGTGGTGGGTTTTGGCGTTGGATAATAGGTAATTGGCGTCCAGAGAATGCTGTCGTAATTGGCTTCGTTATACGAAGGATCGACCCAACGCAGCGTTGGTTTTCCCGTCGCCGAGGTCGTTTGCTGCAAGCCTGAATAATCTTTTAAAAAGCCGGAGTATTGTTCCGGAGCGGCGACTTTTGAAGAACAGCCCGCCAACGCCAACAGACCAGTAAGCACTGCAACTTTAAAAAAAGTTTGAGTACGCATGATAGTTTTCCATGTTATCTGCAAGTATGCATTTGAAGTTATAGCAAAAGTCTGGCGGGTTTGTTGTGACAAAAAATGATGCCGGGAGCACAAATTGCAAAAAGATTGCCCGGACGCATGCCGGGCAGTGAAAAATTACTGATTTATATCCACTTGCCAGAACAGATGTTTGCCAAACGGGTCGATTTCATAGCCCTTCACCTCCTTGCGCACCGGTTCGAAAATCGTTGAATGCGCAATCATCACCGCAGGCATCTGGTCATGCATCATCTGCTGAGCCTGTTTATACAGCGCCACCCGTTTATCATGAGCGGTTATCGATTTGGCTTCAGCAATGATCTTATCAAACGGCTTATAGCACCATTTCGCCGAATTTGACCCACCGTTCGCCGAGGTGCAGGTAAACAGCGGGCCGAAGAAGTTATCCGGATCGCCGGTGGCCGTCGTCCAGCCCATCAGCGCGGCCTGATGTTCCCCGCCCTTCACACGCTTAAGGTATTCGCCCCACTCGTAGGTAACGATTTTGGTCTGTACGCCAATTTTCGCCCAGTCCGCCTGAATCATCTCCGCCATGCGTTTCGCATTCGGGTTATAGGGCCGCTGGACCGGCATCGCCCATAAATCGATGCTGACGCCGCTGGCAAAGCCGGCCTCTTTCAGCAGCGCTTTGGCTTTTTCAGGATCGTAGTCGTAATCCTTAAGCTCGCTGTCGGCGCTCCAGACGCCCGGCGGCAGCAGGTTCTTTGCCGCCGTTCCGGTACCGTGGAACACCGCGTCAATAATGGCCGGTTTGTTGATGGCCATCGCCAGCGCCTGACGGACCTTCACGTTATCCAGCGGCGGCTTCTGCGTGTTGAACGCCAGGAAGCCGGTATTCAGCCCGGCTTTGCTCATCAGGTTGATATCTTTATTGGCCTTCATGCGCGGCAGATCGGCCGGGTTCGGGAACGGCATCACCTGACATTCGTTCTTCTCAATTTTGGCAAAACGCATGGAGGCATCCGGGGTGATGCTAAACACCAGTCGGTCCAGCTTCGATTTCCCCTGCCAGTAGTCGGCAAACGCCGTGAACAGGATCCGGGAATCCTTCTGATACTGCGCCAGCTTAAACGGCCCGGTGCCGATGGGATCCATATCCACCTTCTCCGGCGTGCCCGCTTTCAGCATCGCGTCGGCATACTCCGCCGAAAGGATTGAGGCAAAATACCAGGCCAGATCGGCGACAAACGGCGCTTCCGGGTGCGCCAGGGTAAAGCGCACGGTGTGGTCATCGACTTTATCAATGGCGGTTATCAGGCTGCCGAACTCCAGGCTTTCGAAGTTGGAGTAGCTGCCGTTAGAGACGTTGTGGTAGGGATGATTCACGTCTTTCTGGCGCATAAACGAGAAGATCACGTCGTCGGCGTTAAAGTCGCGGGTCGGCGTGAAGGATTTATTGCTCTGGAACTTCACGCCCTGACGCAGATGGAAGGTGTAAACCTTGCCGTCGTCGCTCACCTCCCAGCGCTCCGCCAGGCTCGGCACCAGCTCCGTGGTGCCGGGTTTGAAATCGACCAGACGGTTATAGACCGGCACGGCGCTGGCGTCGACGCTGGTTCCCGAGGTGTAAAGCTGAGGGTTAAAGTTTTCCGGCGATCCTTCGGAACAATACACCAGCGTTTTCGCGGCGACGGCGGAACTGACCGTGAGTGCCGCGAGCGCCAATGTGAAAGTTGTGAGTTTGCTTGTCATCATTTATTCCTGTCTTTTTAATTCGACGGCTAATTAATTCTTTTGCCATTTCATAAATAACATTAAAGTGAAGTGGCAAACACCCGAAAAATAAATAAGGAACAAATCACTATGGGCTCGCCGCTTTCCAGACAATTAACGCACCGTTTTTTCCGCTATCTCGCGATCACCAGCCAGAGCGATCCCAGAGTCAAAACTCTGCCCTCAACGCCGGGCCAGCACGACATGGCGCGCGAGCTGGCGCAGGAGCTGGCACAGCTGGGGTTAGACGATATTGTGATTGATGAATTTGCCACGGTAACGGCGGTAAAAAAAGGCAACGTGCCCGGTGCGCCGCGCATCGGCTTTATTACCCATATTGATACCGTCGACGTGGGACTTTCACCGGATATTCATCCACAAATATTAACGTTTACCGGTGAAGATCTCTGTCTGAATAAAGAGAAAGACATCTGGCTGCGGGTAGAGGAGCACCCTGAAATTCTGGCTTATCCGAACGAGGAGATTATTTTCAGCGACGGAACCAGCGTATTGGGCGCCGATAATAAATCGGCGGTCACGGTGGTCATGACGGTGCTGGAAAACCTGACGGCGGAGCATCGGCATGGGGATATCGTCGTGGCGTTTGTGCCTGACGAAGAGATCGGCCTGAACGGTGCAAAAGCGCTCGATCTTAAGCGCTTTGACGTCGACTTCGCCTGGACTATCGACTGCTGCGAGCTGGGGGAAATTGTCTACGAAAACTTTAATGCGGCAGCCGCGGAAATCCGCTTTACCGGCGTGACGGCGCACCCGATGTCCGCCAAAGGCGTGCTGGTGAATCCCCTGCTGATGGCGACTGACTACATCAGCCATTTTGACCGCCAGCAAACGCCCGAGTGCACCGAGGGACGTGAAGGCTATATCTGGTTTAACGGCATTCAGGCCGGACAGAACGAGGCCGTTCTTAAGGCCAATATCCGCGACTTTGACAAGGAGCGCTTTGCCGCGCGCAAGCAGCAGATTGCCGACGTGGCCGCGCTGATTGCCGCCCAATATCCGACGGCCAAAGTGGACTATCGCATTGAAGATACCTACAGCAATATCAGCAATGCGATTGGCGAAGACCGACGCGCCATCGATCTGATGTTCGAGGCGATGGAATCGCTCGGCATCACGCCGAAACCGACGCCGATGCGCGGCGGCACCGACGGCGCGGCGCTCTCGGCTAAAGGGCTACTCACCCCGAACTTCTTCACCGGGGCGCATAACTTCCACTCGAAGTTTGAATTCCTGCCGCTGTCGTCGTTTGAGGCGTCTTATAAGACTGCCCTGCAGATCTGCCTGCTGGCCGCCCGTTAAGCGGGCTTGCGTGCCAGCATCGTGGCAAAGCGCAGCTTGATGCGGTTGCCGTTTTCATCGGTGCGGTGCAGTTCGCCAACGTCTTCGTTGTATTTGAGCAACTGCCAGCCTTCATAGTAGTTGCTCAGCTCACCGCTCCTGAACGCAAACGGGAAGCCGACCGTGCAGGGGTAGTCTGCCGTATCCATGGCGGCAACGATCAGGTTGTAACCGCCCGGCGTCGTGCAGCGCTGCATATTGGCGATAAGGCCCGGGATGGTTTTTGCCTCCAGGAACATCAGCACCACGGTAGAGAGAATAAAATCGTACTGGCCGTCAAAGCTCAGGTTGTTCAGATCCTTAATCGCGGTATGCAGATTAGCGATCCCTTCTTCCGCCTTGATGCGCTCAATATTGTCGATGCTCATCGGGTTCTTGTCCCACGCGGTGACTTCGTAGCCGTTGGCTGCAAGATAAAGGCTGTTGCGGCCGTTGCCGCAGCCCAGATCCAGCGTTTTACCGGGCTTCACGATCTCCGCGCTGTACAGCACTTCTGAATGGGTACGCGTTAAGCCATATTTCTCAGTGAAGTAATTCTCATCGACGGTCATTGTTTTTCCTGCGTTCGCATAAAGTGAAAGTGCATTTTACATGCCATTTTAAGGCGTTTACCGTCTGGTTGCCAAGCCGCTCGAAATGCGAAAACTTTGCTACGTTTAGTGAAGACGCTTATCAGAGATATGAAGATGAACAAATATCGCCTTAGCGACGAGACCCGCCTCTGGCAATGGAAAAACGGCGAAACCACTCATGCCACCACGCTGCGGCAGATCATCGCCACGGCGGACTTTAACGACGTGACGGTCGGCACGAGAGGCGGCTGGATTGACGATGAGCGCGCCCTCGCACAGGACGGCGACTGCTGGATCTACGATGAAAACAGCGTGGTGTTCGCCGGGGCAACCGTATCTGGCAACGCGCGCCTTACCCTTCCATGCATCATTAGCCATGACGCGCATATCGGCGACAGCTGCTGGCTGGACGGCGCGGAGGTTAGCCACGGGGCGCGAATAAGTGACAACGTCACCATTCAGCAATCCTGCGTACGGGGCGAGTGCCATATCTACGGCGACGCGCGCGTGCTGCATCACAGCGTGGTCATTGCCGCCAAAGGGCTGACGCCGGATCATGAACAGATCCTCCAAATCTACGATAAGGCGACGGTGAGCCAGTCGCGCATTGTGCACCAGGCGCAAATCTACGGCGAGGCGATGGTTAATTTTGCCTTCGTGGAACACCGGGCCGAAGTCTTCGACAGCGCGATCCTGGAGGGTAACGAACTCAACAACGTCTGGGTGTGCGACTGCGCGAAAGTCTACGGCAACGCCCGCGTGATAGCCGGTTTCGACGACGATGCCATCCCGACGGTGCGCTACAGCTCGCAGATTGCGGAGAATGCCGTGGTTGAAGGCAACTGCGTCATCAAGCATCACGTCCTGATTGGCGGTCAGGCATGGCTGCGCGGCGGGCCGATCATGCTGGATGATAAAGTGGTGATCCAGGGGCGCGCGCGAATCAGCGGCGATGTGCTTATCGAGCATCGGGTTGAAATCACCGACGATGCGGTCATAGAAGCGTTTGCTGGCGAGAGCATTCATCTGCGCGGCGAAAAAGTGATAAACGGCGACCAGCGCATCACCCGCACGCCGCTGCTGGGTGCGTTATAGGGTATAAATCCTGCCGTAGATATTCACGTCGTCAAAGCGGCCATTCAGGTATTCCGCTTCCCGCAGGCACCCTTCCAGCGTAAAACCGTTGCGCACGGCAACGCTGTTGCTGTGCTGATTCGCCACCCGACACTTGATCACAAAACGGCGGATCTCACCGCGTTCAGCGTAGTAGCGCATAAACGCCTGCAGTGACTGAGAGAGAATGCCCTGCCCCTGGTGGGCTTCATCCAGCCAGTAGCCGATGTAGCCGGCTTTGTTCGTCGGTTCAATGGTGTTGAACGACAGGACGCCAACCAGCGCATCATCCTTGAAAATCAAAAACATTTTGGCGTAGCCGCGCTGATGCAGCATCTGGTTGCTCTGCACGTTACGGCGGGTGTCCTCTTCGCTGACCGCGTGCTGCGCCCAGTCAAAGGCGGTTTGCAAAAAGACTCTGTTTTTAACAACGAGATTGTGCAGGTCGGCGGTGTAGCGCTCTTCGACGGCGCGAAGTTCGATATCCTGGGTGACGGGGATGATTTCTGAAGACATGGTGCCTCTCAATTGCCGGGTGGCGCTAGCGCTTACCCGGCCTACGTTTCGAAATTGTAGGCCGGGTAAGGCGAAGCCGCCACCCGGCACAATCCCACAAGGGTTAACGCATTACCCTGTCGTCAACGTACTGACGTTTATCCGGCGCCGGTGGGAAATACTGGTACAGCCAGGTTTCACTGATGGCGTCGCCCTGACAGCGCAGGAACAGGCGCATATCCACCGGCTCCGTCGAATCCGACGTCGGGTACCAGTCAAACAGAATGCGATAGCCGTCAAACGGCTCAACGTAGAGGATCTCTACCTGCTTCGCTTCACCGCTGGAAAGCGTAATCACCGGCTCGATGCCTTTTGGCGCAGCGGCCTTCAGGTCGCCACCGACGAAGTCAATTGCAAAGCGACGGGCCCAAACTTTCGGGTAGTTTTCCCCTGGAGCCCAGCCTTCCGGGAAGCCGCCCATGCCGGTGCGGGTCGCATAAACGTTCGCCAGCGGGGAGCGCACCGGCGGCATCGCGCTCCAGTAGAGACGATATTTGAAGTCCAGCTCGTCGCCCGCTTTTACCGCTTTTTCCGGCTGCCAGAAGCAGACCACGTTATCCAGCGTTTCACCGGTGGTCGGGATCTCCATCAGGCCAACCGCGCCTTTACCCCAGTCGTTACGCGGTTCCACCCACAGGCTTGGGCGCTTGTTGTACCACCCCATCACGTCCTGATAGTGCGAGAAATCGCGATCGAGCTGCAGCAGCCCGAACCCTTTCGGGTTTTTATCCATATAGGCATTGAACTGCAGCTTCTGCGGGTTGTTCAGCGGACGACAAATCCACTCCCCGTTGCCGCGCCACATCGCCAGGCGGTCGGAGTCGTGAATTTGCGGGTGAATGGTGTCGCACATGCGGCGTTCGTTATTGCCGCAGCTGAACATGCTGGTCATCGGCGCAATGCCGAGCTGCTTGATGTCCTTACGCGCATAGAGGTGGTTTTCCACCTCCATGATCACCTGGCTCTTCTCGCAGTGGATCACGAACTTATAGGCGCCGGTGATGCTCGGGCTATCCAGCAGCGTATAGACGGTAAAGGTGGTGTCGCCGGGCTTGACGGTTTCAAACCAGAAGGCGGTAAAGTCGGGGAACTCTTCCGGCGTGTCGGTAAAGGTGTCTACCGCCAGACCGCGGGCGGAAAGGCCGTACTGGTAGGTGTCGTCCACCGCGCGGAAATAGCTGGCCCCCAGGAAAGAGACGATATCGCGACGCGCCAGCTCCGGCGCCTTAAACGCGCGGAAGCCCGCAAAGCCGAGATCGCTTTGCCCTTCCAGCTGTTTGGTATCCACGCCCGTTTCACCGTAGCTGAACAGCTCAGGACGGAAGTGGATCTCGCGCGCCATAGAGGTCGACTGGTCCAGCGAGAACATCCGCACGCGGCGACGGAACCCCATTCCCATATGGAAGAACTGCACGTCCAGCTGACGCCCTTCAATGTTGTTCCACAGAGACTGCTTTTCGTCGTAGCGAATGGCGTTGTACGCCTGCGGCGTCATGGTTGCCAGCGTCTCCGGCAGCGGACGCGGCGCGCCACCCCACGGGGTTTTCGCCAGGTCATGCGCCATGGATTGCAGTACGGAGAAGTCAAAACGACGGCTCTGGCCGTCAGCAATGTCAGAGTCGGCAGCGTATGCCGCTTTGGAAAACAGAGAAGCAAGGCCGGATGTGCCGCTCAGGGCTGCCACTGCCAGCGAGCCTTTTAGAAAACGTCTGCGATTCATGCCTGGAAAAACGTCCTTATGGTCGTGTGAATGTGTTCCGCGCTCGGCGAAATGACGGCAAGAAAGAACGCACAGCCTAAACAAAAATGGTTAAGAATCCAATTGTTGGCCGGTGATTATATGAACAAAGTGAGAAATATTTTCTGTCGACCAGAACGGCCCGAAAGTGGTGTAAAGAAAGCCTGGAAAATGTGTATAAAAATGCCCCGTCAGGACATCAGCTGACGGGGCCAATGAGGCGGTTATTTTACGCTGACATCGATACCCGGGAAGTACTTATCAGCGAGTTTGGCGATCGTGCCGTCGGCACGTACCTTATCAATTGCGGCATCAAGCTGCTTTTTGGTGGCCTCATCACCTTTGCGCAACCCAAAACCGATCCCGCTGCCGAGGATGGTGTCGTCAGACACCGGTTTGCCGATGAAGCCAAACCCTTTTCCCTGCGGCTTGCTGAGGAAACCTGCCTGCCCGGCCGCGGACATGACCAGCGAGGCGTCGATACGGCCATTCAGCAGATCGCCCCAGGCCATATTCTGATCTTTATACGACACCACGGTGACACCCTGCTTTTCCCAGTGCTCTTTGGCATAGGTTTCCTGAATGGAGCCCTGCAGCACGCCGATGGTTTTCCCCTTCAGCCCTTCTGGGGTTGCCTCAACCGCCGTGCCGGCCTTGCCGACCAGCTGCGACGGAATACGGTAGATCGGCTGGGTAAAATCAATGCTCTTGCGGCGCTGCTCGGTGATATTCATCGCCGAGTTGATGGCGTCAAACTTCTTCGCCACCAGCCCCGGGATCAGCGCATCAAACGAGGTTTCCACCCAGCTGCACTTCAGCGCTGCCGCTTTGCAGATGGCATTCCCCAGCTCAACGTCAAACCCTTCCAGTTCGCCTGCCGCATTGCGGCTTTCAAACGGCGGATATTCGGCTTCCAGACCGTAACGCAGCTCGGACGCTGCGAAGGAGGAAAAGGTACACAGCAATCCCATGCCGACAACTAGCGCGCGTAATTTCATCTCAAACTCCTTAGCGTGGTTTAACCCGACACAGGGCCTGGGCACCTGCCCGTAACGTCGCCTCATCTTTCGCAAAAGAGAGACGAATCAATTTATTATCCGTACCGTCCGCATAAAACGCCGACAGCGGAATGGTGGCTACACCGTACTCAACGATCAGCCGTTTCACCAGCTCGCTGTCGCGCTCGTCGCTGAACTGGCTGTAGTCCGCCAGCATGAAGAACGATCCGGCGCTGGGCAGCAGCGTAAACGGCGAATCGGCCAGCAGACTCTGCAGCAGATCGCGCTTGCGCTGGTAAAACGCCGACAGCGACAGCCAGGTTTGCGGGTCGACCATATGTTCAGCAAACGCGTGCTGCATTGGCGTATCGGCAGAGAACATTAAAAATTGATGGACTTTACAAATCTCGTCCATCAGTACCGCCGGTGCAACACAGTAACCCACGCGCCAGCCGGTGACGTGATAGGTTTTTCCGAAAGAAGAAATAATCACGCTACGCTCCGCCAGCTGCGGGTGCGTAGCCATCCCGTGGTGCGGCTCACCGTCAAACACCACGTGTTCGTACACTTCGTCAGACAAAATAATGATGTCAGTATTGCGGGTCAGCGCCGCCAGCTGCTGCAGATCGTCGGCGGAGAAGACCTGACCGCTCGGGTTGTGCGGCGTATTGATGATAATCATGCGCGTGCGCGGGGTGATCGCGGCGCGAACCTCGTCCCAGTTGACGGCAAAATCCGGCACGGTGAGCCTGATGGCAACCGGCGTTGCCCCCTGCAGGCGGACAATCGGCGCGTAGCTGTCAAAGGAGGGCTCAAAGTAGATCACCTCATCGCCCGGATGCACCAGCCCGCTGATTGCCGAGTAGAGCCCTTCGCTGGCGCTGGCGGTCACCAGCACCTCGCGGCCCGGGTCATACTGCGTGCCGTAAAGCGTGGCAATTTTATCGGCAATGCGCTCTTTGAGCGTCTGCAGGCCGGTCATCGACGCGTACTGGTTATGCCCTGCCTCCATCGCGCGGGTGACGCCCGCAACAAGCTTCGGGTCGCAGGAAAAATTCGGTGCGCCCTGAGAAAGGTTTATCGCGTTATGCTGCGCCGAGAGCTGGCCGATAACGGTAAAGATCGTGGTGCCCACATCGGGCAGTTTGGAGCGCGTTTGCACAGGCGTTTGTAAAGTCATCCTCTTTCCCTTCTCATGGACATTGCATAACTATTCAAACAACATCTCTGTTGTCGGGACAATCGAATTGTTGTCATAATAGCCATGAGAAAAATGCATAGCTGAGGTATTTTCATGTCGCGCCGTTCGCTCCCGCTCAATGCCATCGACGCATTTTTAGTCACCGCGCGTCACCTGAATCTGACCCATGCTGCCGCAGAGCTTTGTCTGACGCAGGGGGCCGTGAGCCGCAAGATAGCCTCCCTCGAGGCCTGGTTTGGCTTTCCGCTTTTTGAACGCCACGCGCGCGGCCTGCGCCTCTCTTCACAGGGCTGCGCCCTGCTCCCGGAACTGCAGTCTGCGTTCGAACACTTGCTGACCGTGGCCGACCAGGCCCGCAGCCAGCAAACCGTGATCCGGCTCAAGGCGCCCACCTGTGCCATGCGCTGGCTGGTGCCGCGCCTGCTGGAGGTGGAGCGTGAGCAGCCGGATCTGCAGATCGCCCTGACCACCACCACCGATCATAACGTCAATTTCAAAACCGAATCTTACGACGCGGCCATCGTGTTCGGCACGCACATGAGCGCAGGCGACCTGCTGTTCGAAGAGGCGCTCACCCCGGTGATAAGCCCGGTGCGGGCGGGTGCAGCGCTGGGATCGCTGACGTTCCTGCATCCGACAAGGGATAAGACAGACTGGTCGCTGTGGCTGACGAAACAGGAAGGTCCGGGCTTTGCCATGCACAAAAATCAACACTTCGACACGATGGATCTCGCCATCACGGCCGCCATTCAGGGGCTGGGCGTCGCCATTGCCGACGAAACGCTGGTGGCCGAAGATGTCCGCGCGGGAAGACTGATGCGGCCTTATGAAACCAGCATAAAAACCGGCGCGAGCTACCGGCTGGTGCTGCGCGAAACGCCAGGGGAGGAAAATGGGCTGGCGGCGTTTCGCGCCTGTTTGCTTAATCGAGGCTGACGTGGTGCTTCATCACCCGTTTGAAGAGGCTCATCCGGGCGCGCATAAAGCGGTTTTCAAGCCTGAAACCTGCATGTTTATTCACGCCAATGCGTAATAATACGTCCCGCCCTTTACGGCATGCGGGCCAGTGCGTCGGCCCGGGCAGGATCTCACGAGGTCCTGCGTCTCGCGCAAAGCTCACCCAATAATCGGCCACCTGAGCAGCAAACTGCACATCCCGTTCGTTGACATACTGGCGTGAAGGCTCCACCTGGCCGAGGGTATCAAAGACGTAAGGCACTTCATTGCCGTGCCACGCGCCGTTGATATAGGTGGCATGTTCCGCTTCCGCAACATAGTCAAACCAGTAACGCCAGCACAATCCGCCGACGCGCTGCTGCGCCTGCATCACGACGTAGCCCATCGTAGTGAACGCCATGTCGCGGCACACCTGCCTGCCCAGCTCCTCATCGCCTTTGACGCCCGGATAGAGCAGCTTAATCAGCCCCAGCCCGAAGCGTCGCTCCCGGCGAAGCTTCTGGATTTGCCCGGCGAGATCGATGCCAAACACCGCCATCACGCTGGCCTCATCGCTGTTCGAGCCGATCATTACCGGCACGGGGTGCTGGCGAGCGGCGAAAAAGACGTCCAGCATCGCTTCAGGCAGAACGCAATCCCCGACGATGGGGGCCGGAGCAATGTTCAGCGGCGCGGTGAGCGACCAGAACGCCTCCGGCGGAATGTCGCGCAGCTGCTCGGCTGTCGCCTTTTCCAGGCCAAAATGGGCAGCCAGCGCCTTCCCTTTTTGCAACGCCTGCTCTCGCGGCGTGTCCGGCAAGGTGTACCCGCTTTGCACAATCGCCTTATGGAACAATCCTTCTGCAAGCGGAGAGGCCAGCAGAGAGAGCACGCTGCGCGCGCCCGCGGATTCACCAAACAGGGTCACGTTAGCGGGGTCGCCACCAAATGCGGCGATATTGTCCCTTACCCATTCGAGGGCGGCGATCTGATCCAGCAGGGCAAAATTATGCACCACGCGATCTTCCTCGCCTTCCAGCGCGGGATGGGCAAAAAAGCCAAGATGACCGAGACGGTAGTTGATCGTCACCACAACCACGCCGCGCGTGGCCAGCGCTTTGCCGTTATAGGGCGGTAAGCCACCCGCACCGATGGTAAAGCCGCCGCCGTGCAGCCAGACCATAACCGGAAGCGGCCCGGCGCGCTCTGTGGGAGACCAGACGTTCAGATAGAGGCAGTCTTCCGAGAACTGACCGGGATCGCCCCCGCCCAGCTCCTGGCAATATTCGCTGCTTTGCCAGCTTGAGGCCGAAAAAGCGGTAGCCTCGCGAACGCCATCCCACGGCTCAGGATGCCGCGGGGAGCGCCAGCGCCACTCGCCAACGGGCGGTGCGGCATAAGGAATACCGCACCAGACGTGGACATTTTCATCGGTTAAACCAGAGAGTGCGCCCTGGCGCGTTTCAACCACAGGGGCGGAAGGATTTTGCATAACGACCTTATTTTTTCCATCACACCCCAGCAGAGTAACGCTTTCAGAGCAAACCGCAACGCTGTTTGCTGCGCGTTTCAGCCTCCTCATAGAGGGTAAATTCGTCATACACCGGGCAGCCGAGGGCCGCTTCAAACGCATCGCGGCTGGCGTTACCGTGGCTGCGGGCCTGGGTTTCATTCCCGAGATTGGACTGGAAAATCCCCGCGGCGCTGACCGGGAGGAAATCTTCGTAGGTGATCGGCTGTGCGACGACCCATCCGCGCTCGATCAGCGGCTGCGGATCGTCGCCCGGCCGGAACGCATGCCGATGCGCTTCACCCGCTGGCGTCAGACGATAGCGGAAATACGCCAGCTCCTGACGGCGCATTAACAGTTCGCTGTCAGGGAAGGCGCTAAAGATCTCCTGCAGATGCAGCTGGTGCGTCAGGTTATCTTTGCCGGTACCGGCCTGGGCAAGGAGGCTATCGTACAGTTCCCGGCCTTTCGGGGTCAGCGCCATGCCGCGCTGCTCAATCTCACCGAAGCGCGCGGTGTGGGTGCCTTTGTGTTCACCGGCAAACAGCACCGGCTCTTCCAGCGCCTTGAAACTGGTTTGACGCAGCAGGACGGGCACCTCGCGACGCGGCGGCCCTTCAATCAAAATTTTCGGCTCAATACCGTACTTCGGCATCAGCTCCTGCACCCGGTCAATATCCAGCGTGCGCGGCGTCAGGTGGTTAATATGGCAGCCCGGGAAGCAGACCACGTCGGCAATCAGGCGATGCTCGTTATGCAGCGCCTGATAGGTTTCCTGATCGACCGTCGCATGACGGTGCCAGCGGAAGGTTTCTAGCGCTTCCTGCACAAACTCCTGCGCCTGCTCGACGGTAAACTGCCCTTCCGATTCATACAGATCGAGCAGCGCCAGACAGCGCGGGGTGAAGATGTTTCGGTGAGACAGAATTTCCGCCGCCCGTTCGCGCAGCGCGACGTTTTCAATCAGCTCAAGGCGCAGCAGCGAAGTAAAGATGCGGAACGGATTACGGCACAGCGCCGCATCATCAATCGGCCGAAATGCCGTTGAGTGGACCGGCACCCCCGCCTGGGAGAGATCGTAATAGCTGACCGGGTACATCCCCATAATGGCAAACATACGGCGCAGGGTTGAAAGTTCTTGCGCACTGCCGACGCGGATGGCCCCGTGACGCTCGACGTTCAGACGCGCAAGCTCATCGGCGTTGGCCAGTTGTTCATGTAATAGTGGATCATTTTCCAGCACCGCCAGGTTTACGTCCGCTACCAGTTCAAGCAAGGTGCCGTACTGCGGAACTTCCTGCTGGTACATCGCCGACATAGCCTGCGAAAAGTGTTCCCGAATGTCATCAGCCGTGATGGTGTTCGCCATGATGTCATGCCTCCAGTGAATATTACCTGGAGTGTAGAGAAACCCGTTCCTTCCGGGGGGAAAGATTTCTGATTTGTGATCTTAAGACGACAGTGGTCAAACCGTGTGCGACTGGCCTCTGAACAAGCCTTAACGAAACCGCCCTTTCGCGCCTGGCGCTTTTTATCCAGGATTTTCCTTATAATTATTTAGGGTTTCGCTTTCTAGCTATAAAGGAGTATTTTTTATTTTCCCCTGACTGCAAATTAACCGATTTGAGGTCGTCATTATTTTTATCCTCAGCTTTCAAATTTTTAGCTCAAAGTTAGGAATAATCTGAACAGTTGTTTACAAGTCCTTCCTGTCTATCCATATTTCCAACGCAAGCGAAGCGCAAATTTACAAATATTTAAAAATAACGCAACCGCAAATAGCAAAACGCATTTGACGGATCGCACACAGCGACTAGAGTTATTACTCGAACGACGAGTGATACGGAATATTTTCGTATCGTACTGACATAACCAATATATGACTATGAGGTTTAATATGGCAGAGCATCGTGGTGGTTCCGGTAATTTCGCTGAAGACCGTGAAAAAGCATCAGAAGCTGGACGTAAAGGTGGCCAGCACAGCGGTGGTAATTTTAAAAACGATCCGCAACGCGCATCTGAAGCGGGTAAGAAAGGGGGACAGAACAGTCACGGCGGAGGCCGTAAATCTGATAACTCCTGATCTTATTTAGTACTCTTTTAATAAAACCAGAGAGCATGCTGCGGGCTGAAAAGCTCGCAGTACCCTTTCTTTATTTTACCGGAGCGTAATAATTATGAATATGAAAAGTGTAGAGGATGTATTTATTCATCTTCTGTCGGATACCTACAGCGCAGAAAAGCAGCTTACCCGAGCGTTAAGCAAACTTGCCCGCGCCGCCTCCAGCGAGAAGCTGAGCGCCGCCTTTACCGCACACCTTGAAGAGACGCAAGGTCAGATCGAACGCATCGACCAGATCGTGGAACAGGAAGACGGCATCAAGCTCAAGCGCATGAAATGCGTCGCAATGGAAGGCTTAATAGAAGAAGCGAATGAAGTCATCGAAAGCACGGAAAAAAATGAAGTCCGTGATGCCGCATTAATTGCCGCTGCGCAAAAAGTGGAGCATTACGAAATAGCCAGCTACGGTACCCTTGCCACTCTGGCAGAACAGCTCGGCTATAAAAAAGCCGTTAAGCTTCTTGCCGAAACGCTGGAAGAAGAGAAAGAGACCGACCTTAAACTCACCGACCTGGCCGTTGGCAATATTAACCAAAAAGCGCAAAAATGACGCGATAATACAGGTTAAATAAAATGAGCATCAGTCCCAGGACAATTAAACGGTGCCATTTAGCGGCAGCGATAATATGGTTCATTCTCGCTATCCCTTCCGTCATCTGGTGGAAGAACAGCGTGCTATGGGTCATTATCATCAGTATTTATGCCAATATTGTCGGCCATTTATCTGGCTACAGTGCCGCACGTGCCGATCAGGCTGCTGAAAGTGAGACCAAATAAGCGAACCCCTAATGAGGATACAATGATGAATCACGTAGAACACTACCATGACTGGCTACGCGATGCCCATGCAATGGAAAAGCAAGCCGAATCTATGCTGGAATCCATGGCCAGCCGTATCGATAATTATCCTGATGTTCGCGCCAGAATTGAGCAACATATTAATGAGACAAAACGGCAAATCACATTGCTGGAGGAAATCCTCGACCGTAATGATATTTCTCGTTCGGTCTTAAAAGACTCGATGAGCAAAATGGCGGCGCTGGGACAATCCATCGGCGGCATGTTCCCTTCTGACGAAATCGTGAAGGGCTCGATCAGCGGCTATGTTTTCGAACAGTTTGAAATCGCCTGCTATACCTCCCTGCTGGCGGCGGCCAAAAAAGCGGGTGACACCGCCTCGATACCCGCTATTGAGACGATCCTCGCCGAAGAGCGCGAAATGGCCGACTGGCTGATTCGTCATATCCCGCAAACGACGGAACAGTTCCTGCTGCGTTCAGACGCGTCGGGTGTCGAAGCGAAAAAATAACCCACAGGAGAGTGAGCATGTTTCGACACGTCAAACAGTTGCAATACACGGTTCGCGTCGCCGAACCGAATCCCGGCCTGGCGAACCTTTTACTGGAACAATTTGGCGGACCGCAGGGTGAACTGGCCGCCGCCTGCCGCTACTTTACGCAAGGGTTGAGCGATGACGATCCGGGCCGTAAAGACATGCTGATGGATATCGCGACCGAGGAGTTAAGCCACCTCGAAATCATCGGTACCCTGGTCGGTATGCTGAATAAAGGTGCCAAGGGCGCGCTGGCGGAAGGGGTGGAAAATGAGGCCGAGCTGTATCGCTCCATGACCGAAAACGGGAATGACAGCCACATCACCTCCCTGCTCTACGGCGGCGGAACCCCGCTAACCAACTCAGCGGGCGTACCCTGGACGGCGGCCTACGTCGACACCATTGGCGAGCCGACGGCGGATCTGCGTTCGAACGTGGCGGCCGAGGCCAGAGCCAAAATCATCTATGAACGGCTGATCAACGTGACTGACGATCCTGGCGTTAAAGATGCCCTGGCGTTTCTGATGACGCGTGAGGCGGCGCATCAGCTCTCCTTTGAGAAGGCGCTGCAGTCCATCCGTAATAATTTCCCGCCGGGAAAACTGCCGCCAATCGAGGAATTCACCAACAAGTACTACAATATGTCTGAAGGTGGAGAGGTTCGCGGAAGCTGGAACAGCGATAAACATTTCGATTACGTTGAGTCCCCCCAGCCTGCGGTGGATGGCGGCGATGGCAGTGCCAGCGTGACGCTCACAACCGAGCAGGCAACCCTGGTTAAGGCGATGTCTGCCCGCACGAAGTCCGATCCACATTCCGACCCGCTGACCGGTGCCGAGTTGGGTGCCGGTAAGACTAAACCGTAATCGGTTTGCCGGGCAGGCCTGACCTGCCCGGCAATTCGCGTGCCCCATCGTCTCAGAGGTACGGACCATGTTCGAACTCGATGCGTTTCATCTGGCCAGAATTCAGTTCGCTTTTACCGTCTCGTTCCACATCCTGTTTCCTGCGATCACCATCGGTCTCGCCAGCTACCTGGTGGTGCTGGAGGGCATGTGGCTGCGCACCAAAAACGACGTCTGGCGATCGTTGTACCACTTCTGGCTAAAGATATTTGCCGTTAACTTCGGCATGGGCGTCGTTTCCGGGCTGGTGATGGCGTACCAGTTTGGCACCAACTGGAGCGGGTTCTCCCAGTTCGCGGGCAGCATTACCGGCCCGCTTCTGACCTACGAGGTATTAACCGCCTTCTTCCTGGAGGCCGGATTCCTCGGCGTCATGATGTTCGGCTGGAACAAGGTCGGCCCGGGGCTGCACTTCTTTTCGACCTGCATGGTGGCGCTCGGCACGCTTATGTCGACCTTCTGGATCCTCGCCTCCAACAGCTGGATGCATACGCCGCAGGGTTTCACTATCGAAAACGGGCAGGTTATCCCGCAGGACTGGCTGGCGATCGTCTTTAACCCCTCCTTCCCGTACCGTCTTATTCATATGGCTATCGCCGCGTTCCTGAGCAGCGCGCTGTTTGTCGGCGCGTCGGCCGCCTGGCATCTGCTGCGCGGTAACGATACGCCCGCCGTTCGCACCATGTTTTCGATGGCGATGTGGATGGCGCTGCTGGTCGCCCCTATCCAGGCGGTGGTGGGCGATATGCACGGCCTGAACACGCTTGAGCATCAGCCAGCCAAAATCGCCGCTATTGAGGGTCACTGGGAAAATCCGCCCGGCGAGGCCACCCCGCTGCTGCTGTTTGGCCTGCCGGATATGGAGGAAGAACGCACCAAATACGGTCTGGAGATCCCCGCGCTCGGCAGCCTGATTCTGACGCACAGCCTGGATAAACAGGTCCCGGCCCTGAAAGACTTCCCGAAAGAGGATCGACCCAACTCGACCATCGTTTTCTGGTCGTTCCGCATTATGGTGGGGATGGGTCTGCTGATGATTACCCTCGGTCTGCTCAGCCTCTGGCTACGCTATCGCCATCGACTTTACCACTCGCGTCCGTTCCAGTGGTTTGCCCTCTGCATGGGGCCTGCGGGGCTGGTCGCGCTGCTTGCCGGCTGGGTGACCACCGAAGTAGGCCGTCAGCCGTGGGTTGTCTATGGCTACCTGCGCACCATCGACGCGGTATCGCTGCACAGCACCCTGCAGATGAGCATTAGCCTGCTGGCGTTCTTCGTCGTCTACTCATCCGTATTTGGCGTGGGCTATGTTTATCTCATCCGGCTGATTAAGAAAGGTCCTCAGCCCGTTAATACGCTGACGTCAAACACCTCGGGCACGCCTGCCCGTCCGCTGTCAGCCGCGGAGTCTGTTCCGGAAGAGGAGAGAATCTGATGGGCGTCGATATCTCAGTGATTTGGTTTGCCATCATCGTGTTTGCCACGCTGATGTATATCATTATGGACGGCTTCGATCTGGGGATTGGCCTGCTGTTTAACTTCGTGGGCGATGCCAAAGAGCGCGATGTGATGGTCAATAGCGTGGCGCCCGTCTGGGACGGCAACGAGACCTGGCTGGTGCTCGGCGGCGCGGGGCTGTTCGGCGCGTTTCCGCTGGCCTATGCGGTGATCATTGATGCGCTGACCATCCCCCTCACCGCGATGCTGATCGGCCTCATCTTTCGCGGCGTTGCCTTTGAGTTCCGCTTCAAAGCCACCCCTTCACACCGCAAATTCTGGGACTACTCCTTTGCCGGCGGCTCCCTGCTCGCCACCTTCAGCCAGGGCGTGGTGGTGGGCGCCGTGATCAACGGCTTTGACGTGGAGGGCCGACGTTTTGTCGGCTCTTCGCTGGACTGGCTCACGCCTTTCAACCTCTTCTGCGGCATCGGGCTGGTCGTCGCCTACACGCTGCTGGGCACCACCTGGCTCATCATGAAAAGCGAAGGCGCGCTGCAACAACGCATGCGCGAACTGACCCGCCACGTGCTGCTGGCGCTGATGCTGGTTATCGCGGTGGTCAGCGTCTGGACGCCGCTCGGCTGGCAGTACGTCGCCGACCGCTGGTTTACCCTGCCCAACTTCTTCTGGTTCCTGCCGGTTCCGCTGCTGGTCGGGATCTTCAGCGTGCTGATCTGGCGCCTGACCCGCAATCCGGACAGCCACGCGCGCCCTTTCCTGCTGACGCTGGGGCTGATCTTCCTCGGGTTCAGCGGACTGGGTATCAGCCTCTGGCCGAACATTATTCCGCCGCGTATCACTCTGTGGGAGGCCGCGGCCCCGCCTGCCAGCCAGCTGTTTATGCTGGTTGGGACGTTACTGATTATTCCGGTGATCCTGGTGTACACCGCCTGGAGCTACTACGTGTTCCGGGGCAAGGTTTCGGATACTGAAGGCTATCACTGAGGCACGCTATGACGGACTGGCATACACGGGCCATTATTTACCAGATTGATACCGCACTCTTTTATGATTTGAACGGCGATGGCTGCGGGGACATCGCCGGGATAGCGGCCAAGCTGCGGTACATTCGCCGCATGGGGGCGACGGTTATCTGGATCACCCCGTTTTATCTCACGCCCTTTCTCGATGAAGGCTATGACGTCAGCGACCATCTCCAGGTGGACCCCCGCTTCGGAAAGCTGGCCGATATTATTGCCCTGATCGAACAGGCCCGCGAGCTGGGCATGCAGGTCATTATTGAGCTGCTGATCCAGCACACCTCCGACGCGCACCCCTGGTTCCAGCAGGCCCGCCGTAACCCGGCGTCACCCTACCGGGATTACTACCTCTGGTCAGATACTGACGAGGACGATACGCCCCCCATGTTTCCCGGCGTGGAGGAGAGCATCTGGAGCTGGGACGACGAGGCGGGACAATACTACCGGCACATGTTCTATCGCCACGAACCGGACCTGAACCTGACCTCACCCGCGGTGCTGAAAGAGATTGAGAACATCATCCTCTTCTGGCTCAAACTGGGCGTGTCGGGGTTCCGCCTGGATGCCGCCTCCCACCTGACCACGCAGGCGGGAAACGGTGATGAAAAAAAGGGTCTGTGGATCCTCGAGCATATGCGACGTCTTATTGAGGAACATAATCCGGACGCGATCCTGCTGGGTGAAGTGGACGTCGAGGTGGAGGCCTATCAGGACTACTTTGGCAATAATGACCGCCTGAATCTGGTGCTCAATTTCTGGCTCAACAAGTATTTTTACGTCAGCCTGGCCCGCAAAAGCGCCCGTCCGCTGCGCAACGCGGTGAAGAAAATGATCGTCCCGCCCGATTCATGCTGTTTTGCCAACTGGCTGCGCAATCACGACGAGCTGGATCTGGAGGGCATCAGCCAGAAAGACAAACAGTTTGTCCTCGATACCTTCGCCCCTGATGAGGAGATGAACGTCTATCAGCGCGGGATCCGCCGCCGCCTGGCACCGATGCTCAACGGCGATCTGAAGCGGCTGGCGTTCTGCCACGCGGTACTCTTTTCCCTGCCCGGCGTTCCGGTGATGCGCTATGGCGATGAGATCGGCATGGGGGATGACCTCGATCTGGAGGAGCGCTACGCTGTGCGCACCCCCATGCAGTGGGCGGGATCGCAAGGCGGCGGTTTTTCGGCAGCCGACCCGGAAAAATTTATCGCGCCGATTATCGACCGCGGCCCTTACCGCTATCAAAAAATCAACGTCGCTGATTCGCTGCTCCACCGCAACTCGCTCCTGCACCGCATCATTGATATCGCCAATACCCGCTCGGAGTTCCCCGAAATTGCCGTTGCGCCCTTTCGGCTCCTCACGATCGATAGTGACGCGGTGCTGGGGATCTATTACGAGACCGAAGAACGCAGCATCCTGACCTTTGTTAACTTCAGTGACCAGCCGGTGCAGTTCACCGTGAAGGGGATCCGCAACACGACCTGGACCGCCTGTCTCGCGGACAAACGCTACGATGACGCGCTGGTTTGCGGTAAAACCGTCGAGCTCAGCCTTGGCGGCTACGGCTATCGCTGGTTCTGGACGCACCGCAGCGCGCTGCGCTGATTACGGTTTCCGGCGGGTGAGCAAACGCGTCAACACAATACCCGCCACCGCAAGGGCCCCTAACGCCACTTTGCCCGGCATACCGGAGGTCACGGACGACGCGCGGGTTTTCGCTTCGTCAGTGAAACGGCCATGGATTTTGTGCAGGTCGTTAACCGGCTGGTCGAGATAATCCCGGCGGTCCGGCGCGTTCAGATCGTCGGTCATCTGACCTTCCCAGGCTTTCTTCACCATCAGCCTGTCCAGAAAACCCGGGAAGAGGAACTGCCCGACAATCGACTGAATGGTGCTGCTGCCAACCCACAGCTCGCGCACCGGCTTTTGCGCCACCCTGAAGATGGCGCTGGCGGCGACTTCAGGCTCGAACACCGGCGGTACCGGCCGCATCGCCCACGCGAACTTGTTCCTTGCCCATTCGAACTGCGGCGTATTGAGCCCCGGCATCTGCACCATCGCAAGCTGAACCCGGCTGTTCTCATGCATCAGCTCGGTGCGCACCGCATCGGTAAACCCGCGAATCGCCGCTTTGGCCCCGCAGTAGGCGGACTGCAGGGGAATGGAACGGTAGGCCAGCGCGGACCCTACCTGAATAATCACGCCCCTGTCGCGCGGAACCATAAGCTCAAGCGCCGCGCGGGTGCCGTTCACGTAGCCGAGGTATGTCACCTCGGTCACGCGCCGAAACTCATCCGGCGTAAGGGTACGAAACGGTGCCAGCACGGCCCCCATGGCGTTGTTGACCCAGACATCAATCGCACCGAGGCGATACTCAATCTCGTTAGCCGCATCCACAACCGCCTGACTGTCGGCGACGTCCGCCTGCACGGCGTGTGCATTTACGCCGAAGCGGCGCAACTCTTCCTGGGTGGAGTGCAGGCTGGCTTCATCGCGGGCGATGAGGCCCACATCGTAACCTGCTTTTGCAAAGCGCAGCGCCGTGGCTTTTCCCACGCCCGCCGTCCCACCGGTAATCACTATGACAGCCATAGAACCTCCACGTGAACTCAACCGTTATTTCCGTCCGACAATGTTGTTACCAGCTCTGCCAGCGAAAAATGCACCGCTTTTTCCACCACGTCCTGACAGTCTCCGGAGAAAAGCACGGTACGGGTTTTCGTCTCGCCACGTATGTTCCACGCAAAACAGACCGTCCCCGCCGCCGTGCCGTCGTCGCCCCCTTCCGGGCCAGCGTATCCGCTGATGGCGATGCTGATATCCGCCTGGGCAATGTCGCGGATGCTGGCGGCCATCTCGGTCACCGTCTGTTCGCTGACGGCGGTATAGCGCGCCAGCGTTTCAGGACGCACGCCGAGGATCCGCGCTTTCGCGGCATCGCTGAACACCACCAGCCCGACATCATAAAAATCGGCCGTGTTCTCTTCAGCGCAGAGCGCCACCGAGAGCTTTCCCCCGGTGCAGGATTCCGCCGTGGTTAAGCGCAGCCCGGCATCGGTTAACTTGCTCGCCAGTTTTTTTGTCAGTTCACCGACGGTGTAATGGTTATCGTGCAAAAGATTGCTCATCTTGCCGCCTCTTATTTCTCGAAAGGAATGATTGAAATATGTCCATTGCGCTCAAGTATGGCATATTTAATTTGGCTTATTTCGGTAATGCCATTATTCTGACGCGCTGACACCAGAATATCATCGCAAGAGACATCAACCTTTTTGAGTTTATTCGCCAGGGGAATGCCGTTTTCCACCAGAATCACGGGTGTTCCGTCCAGAATATTCTCTACCGGGGAAAAATACTTTTTCATAAGGCCAAAAATAATATCCACTACCACCAGGGTGGTAATCGTAATCATCGCGCCGGTGACGGAAAAATCCTGCCCCAGAAGCGCCTGCTGCGTGGCTTCACTAATTATCAGGAGAAGAATGAGATCAAAGCTGGTCATCTGCAGCAGCGCGCGTCGCCCGGCCACTTTAAATACCACCACGAGGAACAGATAAATAGCCAGCGCACGAAAGACCATATCCATATCAGCCTCCTACGGGTAAATAAATTGCCAGAGGGTGATCTCCGGCTCGTTGTTTACGCGGATGACCGAGTTCCATTTACCGGCCCGGGACGGTGTGGTAAAGAGTAATACCGAAAAGTTGTCCGTCTTTTTCAGGTTGTGATAAACAAAATAGAGGCTATTTCCGTGGCTGAACATGGCGTCCGGCTGGGGCCAGACGCTGCCTGGATCATACGCCTCGCTACTCTCGCTGGTGACGCTGAGGGTATAGGTCCCCTCCGTTTTCACCGGAAACGCAAGCTGCATCCGTGTCTCCGTCTCCCGCCGCCCGAAGCGCTCATAGTTTATGGTCAGCGACTTGGCGGAATTTGTTTTTACCGTATCGCTGACTATTCCGCTTGAAAACAGACCGGCAATGGCGGCAACGATAATACCTAACAGAACAATAAACCCCACCTGACGAAACGCGTATTCAAACGTCAGCAAGCGATATCTTTCCTCTATCCCGGGTAACTTTTCATTTTCACGCTTCATGGCCATCGTCACCGTTTCGCTTATTATCCGATAATTTTGATTTCTAACGCGAATGTTTTTAGGACTTATCACATTTGCCACATAAAGGAATAGCAACAATACTTAATAAGTCAAGACACCCAAAATGAAGGATATCCGATGAAATTATCGCTTATTTCCGCTTTTTTGATATTTCTGGTTCCGGCCGCATGGGCAGATAATAACGGCGGGTTACAAAAAGGTGAAGCCCCGCCGCCGCCCCACGCCCTGGATAGCGGATATCGCGGAACCGATGACGCGCGTATTATGACCATCGATCAGGCAAAACAACTGCACGACGGTGCGACCATTTCATTACGCGGTAATCTTATTGACGGTAGCGGCGATAAGTTTGTATTTCAGGATAAAACCGGAAAAATCGACGTTATTATTCCCCAGGCAGTCTTCGACGGCAGAACGGTAAAACCCGACCAGATGATCAGCATCAACGGTTCGCTTGATAAAAAATCATCTCCTGCCGTCGTCCGTGTCGATCGTTTGCAGAAATAATTCAGCGAAGCGTTAACGCTGCAGTTATCCATCAAATCTCACCCCTTGGCTTAAGGAGTCAGCTATGAGTGATACCCAACAACGTACGAACGCTTACCCGCAGCCCCCGTTCCCGGAACAGCCGCAAACGCCACCGGGACTGGCATCCGAAATGCAACCTGTACCCGACCACGGGGAAACCAGCTACAAAGGGCATGGCCGCCTGGCCGGTAAAAAAGCGCTGATCACCGGCGGTGACTCGGGTATCGGTCGCGCAGTGGCCATCGCCTATGCCCGCGAAGGTGCAGACGTGGCTATTAACTACCTGCCTGAAGAGGAAAAAGACGCCGCGGAGGTCATCGACCTGATCAAAGCCGAAGGCCGGAATGCCGTCGCGCTGCCGGGGGACGTTCGGGACGAAACCTTCTGCCAGAATCTGGTCGAAGAAGCCGTCTCGAAGCTGGGCGGGCTGGATATTCTGGTCAATAACGCCGGTCGTCAGCAGTTCCGTGAATCCCTTGAAGAGCTGACCACCGAAGATTTTGACGCGACGTTTAAAACCAATGTCTATGCCCCCTTCTGGATCACGAAGGCGGCGCTGCGCCACCTGAAAGCCTCGTCCGTTATCATTAATACCTCCTCCGTTCAGGCCGTGAAGCCGAGCCCGGTGCTGCTGGACTACGCCCAGACCAAAGCCTGCCTGGCGGTATTTACCAAATCCTTAGCCAAGCAGCTGGGTCCGAAAGGCATTCGCGTCAACGCGGTCGCCCCTGGCCCTTACTGGACGGTGCTGCAATCCAGCGGTGGCCAGCCGATGGAAAAAGTGAAGGAGTTTGGCGGCGATACCCCGCTGGGACGTCCGGGTCAGCCCGTCGAGATTGCCCCGCTGTACGTCACGCTGGCCTCGGATGAATGTTCATTTACCTCCGGCCAGGTATGGTGTTCTGACGGCGGTGACGGCGTGATCTGACCCCTTAACCCTCCCTCTCTGCAATGAGCAATAAATGAACAAGGATGTTCACTTTTCTTCCCCTGCCGAAAAACATGTTGTAACTCAAACAGATCAAATGTTAAAAATATTTTGCTATCAAGTTATCAAAATTAAACAACTTAGCTTGTCACCCGCATCGCTCTGTTTTTAACATCGCCTATGGAAAAAAATGGTCTGTTCAGTCAGCGCATACGCTTGCGCCATTTGCATACATTTGTGGCCGTCGCTCAACAGGGAACGCTGGGGCGTGCGGCTGAAACTCTTAACCTGAGCCAGCCTGCGCTCTCGAAAACCCTCAACGAGCTTGAACAGCTGACCGGCGCCCGTCTTTTTGACCGGGGTCGGCTGGGGGCGCAGCTTACCATCGTGGGCGAACAGTTCCTTACGCACGCCGTCAAAGTGCTGGATGCGCTCAATACCGCAGGCCAGTCGCTGCATCGAAAAGAAGAACACACCAGCGAGGTCGTCCGCGTCGGGGCCCTGCCCACCGCCGCGCTGGGCATTCTTCCGCCGGTGATTGGCCAGTTCCACAAGCAGCAACGGCATACCACGATCCAGGTTGCCACCATGAATAACACCATGCTGCTCGCGGGGCTGAAATCGGGCGAGCTGGATATCGGGATTGGCCGCATGTCCGACCCTGAACTGATGGGCGGTCTCAATTACGAGCTGCTGTTCCTGGAGTCCCTGAAGCTGGTGGTTCGTCCCGATCATCCGCTGCTGCAGGACACGGTGACGTTAAGCCGCGTCATGGAGTGGCCGGTGGTGGTGTGCCCGAAAGGGACCGTCCCACGTCAGACCGCCGAAACCTTGCTGCAAATGCAGGGGTGTACGCTGCCCTCAGGGTGTATCGAAACGCTGTCAGCCTCGCTTTCACGCCAGCTCACCCTCGACTATGACTACGTCTGGTTCGTTCCCTCCGGCGCGGTAAAAGATGATTTGCGCCAGGGCACGCTGACCGCTCTCCCCGTAACGGCCCCCGGCGCCGGTGAACCTATCGGCATTTTGACCCGTGTAGATACCCCGCTTTCCACCGGCGCGCAGACGCTGCTGAGCGCCATCCGTAAATCGATGCCGGTTTAATACCCCTCACCCTAGCCCTCTCCCCTAAAGGGGCGAGGGAACAGACCTGCGCGTTAATCAAATAATGCGAAATCATTCATTAACAATTGCGTAAAACAATTTAACAGTTTTATCATAGCCGTGAATTCACCAAATGGTTCACAAGCGGTTTGATAAAAACGAATTCACCCGTACTAATCATCAATCCCACCGCATTTATTACCCAACTGGTACATACCCGACACGGCGGCGGGATCTAAAGGAGAGAGAAATGGCATTTGGCAGCGCGCCACGTGGAATACCGCGTATTCTGCAGTGGCTTCTTGCCGGACTGATGATGCTCATCGGTCTGGCGGTCGGCGGGTTGGGCTTTAAGCTCGCCACCGTAGGCGGGAGTAGTTACTTCCTGATAATGGGCGTGGCAATGGTGATTGCCGCGATCCTGATTTTCCTCAACCGCATCAGCGGGATACTGCTTTACGGCATCGCGTTTATTGCCTCGCTGTTCTGGGCGGTAAGCGATGCGGGCTGGGATTTCTGGCCGCTCTTCTCCCGCCTGTTTACCTTTGCCGTGCTGGCGTTCTTGTGCGCCATCGTCTGGCCCTTCCTGCGTGCGGCAAACCACACTGCACCAAACAAAGCCCCCGCTTTTGGCGTCGCGGCGCTGCTCGCGGTGGCCATGCTGGTCAGCCTCGGCTGGATGTTTAAGCCGCAAACCCTTGTGGCAGCGAACGAGCCCGTGCCGGTGAAACCCGTCGCACCCGGCGAGCAGCAAAAGAACTGGGAGCACTGGGGCAACACCACCCACGGCGACCGCTTCGCCGCGCTGGACCAGATTAACAAGCAAAACGTCAGCTCGCTGAAAGTCGCGTGGGTTGCGCACACCGGCGATATTCCGCAGAGCAACGGCTCGGGTGCGGAAGATCAGAACACGCCGCTGCAGGTTGGCGACACGCTGTATGTCTGTACGCCGTACAGTAAAGTGCTGGCGCTGGACGTGGATTCCGGTAAAGAAAAATGGCGCTACGATTCCAAAGCCACGGCCCCTAACTGGCAGCGCTGTCGCGGTCTGGGCTATTTTGAAGACCACTCCACCGTGACAACGTCACAGGCAGAAACACAGCCAGCGGCATGTCCTCGCCGTCTGTTCCTGCCCACCACCGATGCCCGTCTGATTGCCATTAACGCGGATAACGGCAAGGTCTGCGACGACTTTGGCGACCATGGCACCGTGGATCTGAGCGTCGGGATGGGTGAGATTAAGCCCGGATATTATCAGCAGACCTCCACGCCGCTGGTAGCCGGAAACGTCGTTGTCGTCGGCGGTCGCGTCGCGGATAACTACTCGACCGGCGAGCCGCCGGGCGTGGTCCGCGCCTACGACGTTCACACCGGAAAGCTGGCCTGGGCGTGGGATCCGGGTAATCCGAACCTGACCGGCCTGCCGCCGGAAGGCCAGACCTACACCCGCGGTACGCCGAACGTCTGGTCTGCGATGTCCTACGACGCCAAACTGAACCTGATCTACCTGCCAACCGGCAACGCCACGCCAGACTTCTGGGCGGGCGAGCGTACCGCGCTGGACGATAAGTACAGTTCCTCCATCGTCGCCGTCGACGCGGCCACCGGCCAGGTCCGCTGGCATTTCCAGACCACCCACCACGACCTGTGGGACTTTGACCTGCCTTCCCAGCCGCTGCTGTACGACCTGCCTGACGGCAAGGGCGGCACCACGCCTGTGCTGGTGCAGACCAGCAAGCAGGGCATGATCTTCATGCTTAACCGCGAAACCGGCAAGCCGGTGGCGAAGGTAGAGGAACGCCCTGTCCCGGCGGGTAACGTTGAAGGTGAACGCTACTCCCCAACCCAGCCGTACTCTGTTGGCATGCCGATGATTGGCAACCAGACGCTGACCGAGTCCGACATGTGGGGCGCGACGCCAGTCGACCTGCTGCTTTGCCGCATTCAGTTTAAAGAGATGCGTCATCAGGGCGTCTTTACCCCTCCGGGTCTCGACCGTTCCCTGCAGTTCCCCGGCTCACTCGGCGGGATGAACTGGGGCAGCGTCTCCGTTGACCCGAACAACAGCCTGATGTTCGTCAACGATATGCGTTTGGGTCTGGCAAACTACATGGTGCCGCGCGCGAACGTGGCGAAAGATGCCAGCGGCATCGAGATGGGGATTGTCCCGATGGACGGCACGCCGTTCGGCGCGATGCGCGAGCGCTTCCTGTCGCCGCTGGGCATTCCGTGCCAGAAGCCGCCGTTTGGCACCATGTCGGCGGTTGACCTGAAAACCGGCAAGCTGGTGTGGCAGGTTCCTGTTGGTACGGTGGAAGATACCGGCCCGCTGGGCATTCGCATGCACATGCCAATCCCGATCGGCATGCCGACGCTTGGGGCATCGCTCTCGACCCAGTCTGGCCTGCTGTTCTTTGCCGGCACCCAGGATTTCTACCTGCGCGCGTTTGATACCGCCACCGGGAAAGAGATCTGGAAAGACCGCCTGCCGGTCGGCAGCCAGTCCGGCCCGATGACCTACGTGTCGCCGAAAACCGGTAAGCAGTACATCATCATTAACGCCGGTGGCGCCCGCCAGTCGCCGGATCGCGGTGATTACGTTATCGCGTACGCATTACCCGATAAGAAGTAACAGATGAAAAAAGGGACCTTTCGGTCCCTTTTTTTTGCCCGGTGGCGCTACGCTTACGCGGGCCTA
>NZ_KV787902.1:104442-124629 GCF_001807145.1 Enterobacter sp. HMSC16D10 | reverse complement strand
GTCGGGTAAGGCGAAGCCGCCACCCGACAAAACACGCGACTCAGAACGTCTCCCAGTTATCCCCCGAAACTGTCGCCGCCGGGCGCAACGGCGCGCTCGTCGCCACTGGCGCTGACGCCACCGCGCGGTTCGGCTTCGCACTGCTCAACCGAAACGCCCCAACCGCCTCGGTCAGACGCGCGCCCTGTTCTTCCAGAGACGCCGCCGCCGCGGAGGCTTCTTCCACCAGCGAGGCGTTCTGCTGGGTCACTTTATCCATCTCCGAAATCGCCTGGCTCACCTGGACGATACCGCGACTCTGCTCATCGGACGCCGCGGCAATCTCCAGCATGATGTCGGTGACGCGCTTCACCGCTTCGACGATCTCATTCATGGTGTTACCGGCGGCAACAACTTCACCGGACCCCTGATCGATCAGTGAAACCGATTCGTTGATCAGGCTTTCGATCTCTTTTGCGGCATTCGCACTGCGGCTTGCCAGGGTGCGCACTTCACTGGCCACCACGGCAAATCCGCGCCCCTGTTCACCCGCCCGCGCCGCTTCTACCGCCGCGTTAAGCGCCAGGATATTGGTCTGGAAGGCAATGCTGTTAATCACGGCGGTGATTTCAGAGATTTTCTTCGAGCTGCTGGAGATATTGCCCATGGTTTTCACCACGCCGGAGACCATCTGGCCGCCGCGGGTGGCTTTCCCGGAGGCATCTTCCGCCAGCTTGCTGGCATGATGGGCGTTATCGGCGTTCTGTTTCACCGTCGCAGTAAGCTGTTCCATGCTGGCGGCGGTCTGCTCGATGGCGGCAGCCTGCTGCTCGGTGCGGGAAGAGAGATCGGTGTTACCGGCAGAGATCTCGCTGGTGCCGCGGTAAATCTCTTCCGCCCCCTGACGCACGGTGCCGACCGTTTTTTCAAGCGAGTGCTGCATGGTTTGCAGATCCCGCGTCAGGCGGCCAATTTCGCTGCGCCCGGCCACGTCGTCCGGCATCGTTAGGTCGCCTTTGGCGATATTCTCGATACGTTTCGCTGCCCGCTGCAGCGGATTGATTACCGTGCGGCGCAGCACGACAAAGGTCATCGCCGTCAGCACCAGCGCCAGCGCAAACGCGCCCACCATAAACATCAGACCCAGCTGCGTGCGGCTGTGCGCCTGCGCCGTTAGCGCATTGGCACGGTCGGTACGGATCTTAATCGCCTTCAGCAGTACGGCGTTGTACGCGTCATCCAGCGGACGCGCCGTTTCGTTTTCATGGTTGATAATCGCTTCGAACATGCCGTTTTTGGCGAATTTGACCATCGGCTGCATGCCCGCGATATAGGCGTCATACCGGGTCTTAAGCTCCGCATCCAGCGCTGCGCCCTCGGCGGTACGCACGGCGCGATTCATGTAGGCGGTAAAGCTCTCCTGGGACTGCTTAATACGCGTTTCCGCCTCGCTGATGTTCTGCTTCATCGCATCCATCTCTGCGATACGGCTTGCCGCACCGGCGTGGATCAGATTGATACGCGCGGTTCGCAGATGGTTTGAGCTGTTCGACAGCCCCATACGCACCTGAATTTCGGATGTGACATCCTGCTGATCGTTATCGGCCTGCAGCAGGAAATACCCTGCCAGACCCGAGCTCAAGGCAAACAGAAGAATAATGCCACCGAGAATGGAGGAAAACAGCGGAACCAGCCTGATGTGATGCAAGAAGCCCAGCTTGCGCTGCGCCAGCATCGAAGTAGTGTTGTCCATGACCGTCGACTCTCTTGTAGGTAAGATGCGTAAAAACACGCCTGTTAAATAGTCATCGGCACGGCAGAGATTTAGATTACGGCTAAAAACGCCGCACTGGTCACACTTTAGAGAAGATTATTAAAGAAATGCCAGCGGCGAAAAACCGCTGGCAGAAGAGTTACTTGTCGCCGAAATGGATAACGGTACGGATGGATTTTCCTTCGTGCATCAGATCAAACGCCTCGTTGATCTGCTCCAGCGGTAAGCGGTGGGTAATGAACGGATCGAGCTGAATCTTGCCGACCATCGCATCTTCAACCATACCCGGAAGCTGGGTACGGCCCTTCACGCCGCCAAACGCGGAACCGCGCCATACGCGCCCGGTGACCAGCTGGAATGGACGGGTTTTAATCTCCTGGCCCGCACCGGCCACGCCAATGATGATGCTCTCGCCCCAGCCTTTGTGGCAGCACTCCAGCGCGGAACGCATCACGTTGACGTTGCCGATACACTCGAAGCTGAAGTCCACGCCGCCGTCGGCCATCTCAACGATAACGTCCTGAATCGGCTTCTCGTGATCTTTCGGGTTCACGAAATCGGTCGCACCCATTTCACCCGCTAGCCTGAATTTCTCCGGGTTGGTGTCGACCGCAATGATACGACCGGCCTTCGCCTGCACCGCGCCCTGAATCACCGCCAGACCAATGCCGCCGAGACCGAACACCGCCACGGTATCGCCCTCTTTGACTTTTGCGGTGTTATGCACCGCGCCAATACCGGTGGTCACGCCGCAGCCCAGCAGGCAGACTTTGTCCAGCGGCGCCTGCGGGTTCACCTTCGCCAGCGAGATCTCCGCGCAAACGGTGTATTCGCTGAAGGTGCTGGTGCCCATGTAGTGATAAACTGGCTCGCCGTTGTACGAGAAACGGGTCGTCCCGTCGGGCATCAGTCCTTTCCCCTGGGTGGCGCGAACGGCCTGGCAGAGGTTAGTTTTGCCGGATTTACAGAACTTACACTCGCCGCATTCCGCGGTGTACAACGGGATCACGTGATCGCCCGGCTTCAGGCTGGTCACGCCCTCGCCCACTTCTACTACAATCCCGCCGCCTTCATGGCCGAGCACCGCCGGGAAGACGCCTTCCGGGTCGTCGCCAGAGAGCGTAAACGCATCGGTATGACATACGCCGGTATGGGTGATTTTGATCAGCACTTCGCCTTTCTTCGGCGGTGCCACGTCAATTTCAACGATTTTGAGCGGCTGGCCGGGGCCAAATGCAACTGCAGCGCGAGATTTCATATGTCTTCCCTTCTTGTCAGGTATGTGGATTTATTTTAGATAAGAGCGCAGTAAATGGCCGACTTCCGCCATGCGAACGGCACGCTGATCCGGCGTGGTTTCCCCCGCTACCAGCTCATCTTTGAGGTGAATTTCAACCATTTCGCCCATCAGGCCATTGGCAGCCCCGCGCACGGCGGCAATTTGCTGCAGGATGGCCAGACAGGGGTCGCCCGACTCCAGCGCGCGTTCAAGGGCATCAACCTGGCCCCGAATGCGGCGGACGCGGGTAAGAATACGTTTTTTATCTTCGGGTGAATGCGGCATACGCCCTCCTGATACTATAGGGGGGTATGGTACCTATTTTGTTACCGCTGTGTAAACCTAAAGATGAGAGGGTTGAGGTTTTGTACAAAACTCGGGGGAGGCATTGAATACGCCAGATAACGAAGCAAAATAAAAAAGCGTAAAGTCTCATCCTGATAAGCCGATAAAAACAGGGTCTTTTTTTAATATAGGGATATTACATGCGTAAACTCATCTCCTCCATTGGGCTCATAGCAGGTATGGCTGTAGCCACACCCGCGGTTCACGCCAGCACGTTGACACAAACGTTGACCCGCTGCGACTCAACCTTTTTCAACGAGATTTATCATCAGCGAGCCAAACTCAGCCGCGTAGCCCCCTTAACGCTCAACAAGCATTCGCAGGCCTGGTTCAAAGCCCCTGAAAACGGCAATCGCACCATCTGGTTTGCTCAACCGCTGCAGGAATTAAATCTGACGGTATCGGGATATTACCTGCAAACCAGCAATCTCGATGAAATCAATTACGGTAAGTACTATTACTGGGGACTCATTTTCAAAGAGTCGCAAGAAGAAGTAATGTCCAGACTTGATCATTTATCCTGGAAAAAGGCGGGAGATGATTATGTTTCTCAGACAATGATTAAAATCAACCCAAACAGTGACTGGGAAGACAACGCGCAGGCGGTGTCAGGTATTGCTCCGGCAAAAGAAAGTACCGAAAAGCTGTTAATGCTTAGCAAAGGTAAAGACGGGACATTATTGCTCTGTACCGTTCAGGGAAATGTAACGCCTGACATGCTGACGACATTACGGCCTGATTTATCCGCAGGGGATGCGAAATGAAAAAGCTAACATGGCTGGTATTACTTATGCTGACAGGTTGTACCGGGACAAGTAAACCCCAGCCCCAGTCTACCCCCAAGCCACCGGCAGGCGTCATAAAAATCCTTGAAGATAAGAAAATTGCTTCGTATATCGATCTTCGGGTGATTTCAACTTATCAGGGTAACGACCGCTTACGCCGCTTTTATTTCATCAATAACTACGCCGAGAAGACACTCATTATAAAACATCCTCCCGTCTACATAGCGAGTTCCCGGGCAATCGACGTGATTAATTGCGACAAAAACCAGCGTGCTATTATGGCGCGAACCTATTTTTCCAAACCGTTCGCAGAAGGTGATGTCGTACATGTGACACAGGATGTAGGACAATGGGAAAGTTACCCGAAAGACTCTCTTTTTGGGATAATAGCGGAAAGCATGTGCAGTATTCCCGTTGAAAAACTCAAGCCAGAGCCAGCGAAAGATAATCGAAAACCGTTACTGGATGAATAAAATCTTCAGGACCTAAGCTTCTATGGACAGACTCGCTCTGCTCTATATTAAAGCGCGGGCTGGGCTGTCCGCTAACAAATAGCCTACCGTCCCCTGACAGCCTGCGCCAGCATCTGCAGTTCCTCCTTCAGCCAGCGGGTCGCGCCCCGCTGGCCGCTGCGTTTATGCGAGTAAATTTTCACTTCAAACGAGCGTATCGAGAACGGTAAAGGAAAAATCCTCAGGCCTGCTGCCTTAACCAGCTTCTCAGCGGCGTATCGAGGGATGGCCATCAGAAGGTCGCTTTCCGCTACGATAAACGGTGCGCTGAGCATCGACGGCGTTTTGATCGCGATTTGTCGGGTATAGCCCAGCTGCTCAAGCCGTACGTCAAGAACGCCCTGCTTCTCATTCCATGGCGTCACCACCAGGTGTCGGGCCGCGAGATACTCCTCCAGCGTGAGACGCGTCCGGCGCGCGTTGCTGATGACCACATACTCATCTTCAAACCAGTCGATCTCTTCCAGCTCCGGGTGCCGGATATCATCCTGAGTGCTGAAGCCCAGCGCCAGATCCACCTCGCCCGCCAGCAGTTCCGTCAGCGCCGGGCTGTGCGGCAGATAGCGCAATTCGAAACGCAAGCCCGGGGCAGTAAGCTGCAGTTTGTGCATCAGCGCCGGGAAAATGCACAGCGCGGTAAAGTCCGTTATCGCAATTTGTAAGCACTCCGAACTGCTGGCTGCATCAAACTCCGGCTGCGGAGTCAGCTCATGATTCAGGAACGACAGTGCGGAAGCAATGGAAGGCGCGAGCTGAGAAGCATACACGCTGGGGGACATGCGATGCCCTTCGCGGAAAAACAGCGGGTCATTCAGGGTGGCACGCAGGCGCGACAGCGCATGGCTGAGCGCGGATGTGCTCAGCGCCAGCTCGTCAGCGGCCAGCCGAACGGAGCTGTGGCGGTAAATCGCGTCGAAAACGGGCAGCAGGTTTAAATCAAGACGTCTCAGGGCCGGATGCATAATATTCATCATTTGTTGATTTCATTGCACTTAATTCTTCAGACAATACGCCGTATGCTTAACGCCATCAATCAAGACGCACGCTAAAAAGCAGGTAAAACAATGAGTATCACCCTTCGCCAGGCACGCCCCGAAGATGCGGCAGCCATTTACGCCATGATTTATGAGCTGGCGGTGTATGAAAAAGCCCCGGAAGAAGTGGTTACCACACCGGAGGAGATCCGGGAAACGCTCTTTGGCGCAGGTACTAAAACCGAAGCGCTGATCGCGGAGTGTGAAGGCAAGATCGCCGGCTATGCCGTGTTCTTCACCAGCTATTCAACCTGGCTTGGCCGCAACGGGATTTATATGGAAGATCTGTATGTTTCCCCAGCTTATCGCGGCCTGGGGGCGGGAAAAACACTGCTGAAACATATCGCCCAGCTCGCCATACAACGGCAGTGCGGTCGCCTTGAATGGAGCGTGCTGGACTGGAACCAGCCCGCCATCGATTTTTATCTGAGCATTGGCGCGCTGCCGCAGTCCGAATGGGTGCGCTACCGTCTTGACGGAGAAGCGTTGCTCAAATTTGCCGAATAGCGGCACGTCATACCCGAGAAGATCCCGCCCCGCGGGATCGCGCTTTCCTGCGTCGATCCCGTCTCAACAGATTATGAATTTATGCTACCCTTCCATAAATTTCATAAACATAGTGCAGAACGCCATGACGACAGCCCCTTTTATCCGCCCTCAACTCACCCTGCCAAACGGCGCTGACAAACTGCTGCTGCACTCCTGCTGCGCCCCCTGCTCCGGTGAAGTGATGGAGGCTATTCAGGCGTCGGGCATTGAGTACACCATTTTCTTCTATAACCCCAATATCCATCCGCAAAAGGAATACCTCATTCGTAAGGAGGAGAATATTCGCTTTGCGGAAAAGCACGGCGTGCCGTTTGTTGATGCCGATTACGACACCGATAACTGGTTTGAGCGCGCGAAAGGCATGGAATGGGAACCCGAGCGCGGCGTCCGCTGCACCATGTGCTTCGATATGCGTTTCGAGCGTACGGCGCTCTATGCGGCAGAAAATGGATTCAGCGTCATCAGCAGCTCGCTGGGGATCTCCCGCTGGAAGAACATGCAGCAGATAAATGACTGCGGCCAGCGTGCGGCGGCGCGCTATCCGGGTATGGTGTACTGGGACTATAACTGGCGTAAACAGGGTGGCTCCTCGCGCATGATTGAGATCAGCAAGCGGGAACAGTTTTACCAGCAGGAATACTGCGGCTGCGTTTATTCGCTCAGGGACAGTAACCTGCACCGTAAGTCACAGGGCCGCCCGCTGATCCGCATTGGGAAACTGTTTTACGGTCAGGATGACAATGAGAAATAACGGGTTCCGGGTATAGAGATATATCCGAAAACCGCCCTTTCAGGTGCCGAATTTAGCCTTTCGTCTGCCGTATCCACAAAGAGCGGCTATCCTTTAACTATCAACAAAAGGAGGCAAAAATGTCTGATTTCGGTACTGATAAAAACACCCAGTTTGCTGAAGACAAAGCAAAAAATAAATTTGATGAACTTGCAGGTTCAGCGCAGCAGCAGTTTGGTGAATTCGTTGATTCACCAAAACATCAGGTTAAAGGTGCTGCTAAAAAATATGCCGCTCAGGCCAGCGATGCCGTTTCCGATGTCACTGAAGCCGTCAGAAACAATCCCCTTACCGGCCTCGTTGCCGCGGGTGCAATCGGTATTGTTCTCGGCTTGTTGCTGGGCCGGAAATAACCCAGGGCCCTTCGGGGCTTTATTTTTTCTTAACTAAACAACCTGACCATGCGGTCTAACTCCTCCTCTTTCACGGCACGCGATAAATAATATCCCTGAAAGTTCTTGACGCCCAGCTCGACTAATTTCTCAAACTTTTCTTCACTATCAACCCCTTCTGCAATACAGTCTGTTCCGGTCATGTCGCTGTAAACCTGTATCGCTTTAATCAAATTATAGTCATTGTCGTTTGCCACAAAATGCTCAACGATGTCCCGATCCAGCTTAAGCCCATCGAAATGCACCTGGCGCACCGGGAACATGGTTTGATGGTTAGAGAAGCAGTCATCCAGGAACAATCGACACCCCGTATTGCGTAAATGCCGCATGGTTTCAGGGATCCTTTTGTCCTTCGTCACGTCAATATCTTCTGCAAATTCAAAAACCAGCTTTTCAGCCCACTGCGGTTTGAGCAGCATGCCAATGGCTTTCCGTGCCATATCAGGCAAAGCATTCCCGGACGCCAGACGAGGCGGAATATTCACTGAAAAATAGTATTTCCCGTTATACTTATTAATACCTGAAACGGCGGCATGGATGACCAACGCCGTAATTTTCAGCCAGATTTCATGATTGGAAACATCCGTTAAAAAACTGGCAGGCTTGACAATTTTACCGTTTTTATTCCAGCGAATCAGGATTTCAAACCCAACCCCTTTTTTATCTCGATCGGTAATAATCTGATATGCCGGGAATATTTCCCGATTACGTAACGCATTAAAAATTTCGGCTTCTTTTTCCGTGAGCCCCACTTTTTGACGCGGGTGTTTATCAGGTTTATCTGCTTTAAAATTGTGCGGATCGTGTAACCAGCGCTTAATTAAACGTAATTTAAGCACACCTTCTTTTCGGTGGGTATAAACCGTTTTATTCGACAACCCCATTCTATCGCACATTTCCTTTACGGACATACCACGATAGAAATTTAATAAAACGTCAATCTCTCTTCTTGTTAACCACTTTAGATTTTCTTCAGAGCCAATATCCATGTAGCGTTCGCGTAATACACGTGAACGATCCTTAAAGCTTTTGTAATGGGTATTAAAACAGCCTACTATGTCCGAAACGCTGGCAACGCGAATCAATGATAATTGATAACTGTTATTTAAAAGACTGCCCAGCGTGCGGTACAGCCAGCCGTCAGGAATATCACCATACAGGGTGACAAGCCGAATAACGGGGAGTGCATTGAGTACCGAGGCCAGTCGCTTCAGGCTTTCCAGGAGATTGACGACACCTTTCCCGAGGAACACCACGATATGGGCATCCTGATTTTTAAGGATATTTTCAACATCCTGTTGGGATACCTCATCTCCGTTAAAGTGAATTTGGGAAGCGTGGATTCCGTACTTATTGAGGATCGAACAATACCCCTGAAATGTGAAGCCGCAGGCTGAGATGACAAATTTATGTTCATCGCAAACCCCATTTTTGAGAGACATTTTTTGGGTCATAACCTGCTCCTGGGCACCAAAGCGCCATTTCTGTTTGAGTATGCGTAAAATCTATTTCATCTGTTGCGTAGTATAATTTTACAGTAGCACCCAGGGTTAAGAAACTGTTATCAGTCTAATTCACCGGAACATCTTTGCGTTAATCACAAACGTTTAACTATACTTTTCTTTTCAAATAACCACGGCAAATATTTTATTCTCAGGGTATAATGAAAATTCCGAAAAAGAAGACTGGACACTTCATCTATCGGCTCATTCAAATACGAGAAAAATGCTATGGATAATCATATCTCATCCAGGGCCTTGCTACATCGAAGGGATGTCATAAAGAGCAATCCACGATTCGGTGAGGCAATATTAGAGCACTACACAATTAATGACACCATCTACAAAAAACAACCTTTGTTCTACAAGACAATGCTACAGGAATCACGGTTCAACATTATCCTCTCCATGTGTTGTTTTATTTTTGGCAATCAGGCCGAGTCAGTTTCTGAAATTAAAGAGTTATGTTCTCGCTATAAGATAGCCAGCCCCAACAGCGTTATTGCGATCATTACGATACTCAGAACCACCGGGCGCATCAGGACCTGGCGCTGTACAGAAGACAGACGAAAGACGAGAATCGCGCCAACCGAAAAAGGCCTGAATGAACTAAAGCGTTATATGTCCGGCGCTTTTTTGCCCGTCAGCATTCTTTATCCGACATTTAATATTAATGTAAACCTGCTGGACAATGATATTTTGAGAAGTAACTTCTTCCGCCGCGCGGCAGAATATCTTTTTCGGGGATTAACGTTCAGAAAGGTTTTGCCTGAAGTAGGATTATTTATTGATAAAGATGGTGGCCGTATGATTATGCTTTATCTTTACCTGCAGGCTATGAAAAACAAATCCGCCCATGGTGCCGTTATTGACTATTCAGCCAGCACGCTCGCAAAAGAATTTTTTGTATCGCGCATCCACGTCAACCAGATTATCAAATCAGCTCAGGAGGCGGGCTATCTGAAAGATCGGGGTGATGGTCGGCTATCGGTCTATCCGGCGTTTATCGAACTCGTCGAAAATTATGCCGGATTATATTTTGCGTATGTCACGCATTACATCAACGTGGTTCCTAAAGAGCGACGCCACCCTCACAACGTGACGTCAACCGTATAATCCACCAGGCGTTCGGTGTTCCGAACGCCCTTCACCTATCTTTCCCGCAGCGCCTCTTTTGCCTTGTTCAGCGGTTTCAACAGATAATCCAGAATGGTTTTGCTGCCGGTTTTAATGTCTACGGTAGCAATCATGCCCGGAAAGACCGGAAATTCCTGACCCTGCTTATTGGTCAGATGGTTACTGTCGGTACGAATATAGACGCGATAGTAATAAACATCTCTTTTCACCTCATCCTGCAGGGTGTCCGGTGAAATCATGGTCACTTCCCCTTCCAGCCCGCCGTAAATGGAGTAGTCATAGGCCGTCACTTTCACCAGCGCCTTCTGGCCAGGATGGATAAACGCCACATCGCGCGGCGAAATTTTCGCCTCAATCACCATCTGATCGTCAAGCGGAACCAGACTCATCAGCTTGCCGTTCGGCGGGATGACGCCGCCCACGGTCGTGACGTCAATATCCTTTACGATCCCGCGAACCGGCGCATTGAAGGTCAGTCGGGTCAGGGAGTCTTCCCGACCCTTCATCACCGAACGCTGGGCTTCAATCTCCGCATTGGCTTTCGCCAGCTCTTCACGGGCGCGGACGTAATACTGGTTTTTCATCTCGGTGATTTTATTCTCAAGCTCATTTTTTTGACGCTCAAGACGCAGCACCTCCACCTTGCTGGCCGCCCCCTGGGTCACCAGCGGACGGGTCAACGACAGCTCGCGTTGCACCAGCTCGGCACCCTGACGTAAACCAGCCAGCCCCTTTTCAAGGCTCTCGCGACGGGACTGATAGAGCGCCGTTTCCTGCTTAACCAGCTCAACGTCGTCATCCAGCTCCTCGGGAAACGTCAGCTCCGTGTCGTTAACTTCGGCCTTTAGGCGTGCCGCCGTGGCCAGCGCCGCATTCAGACGCGACTCGCTCTCCAGCACGCTCGACTCGGTTTTTGTCCGATCAAGCTGCGCGAGCTGCTGGCCGCGCTCGACGATGTCGCCTTCGCGCACCATCAGGCTGTGGATAATGCCGCCTTCCAGGGACTGGATGACCTGCTCATGAGAAGACGGTATCACCTTACCGCTGCCGGTCGTCACCTCATCAAGTTGGAACAGGCTCGCCCAGGCGATAAACGCCGCCAGCAGGGCGAACAGCGACCATGCCACCAGCGTGGCGCGCGGAAGGCGCGGCTCTTTCAGTCGGCTATTAAAACGGGAGAAATCATTCATGCTGCGCCCTCCTCTGCAACCGCCGCCGGTTTCATGGTCACGGTGCGCTGTGCTGTCTTTTGCGGCGCCATGCCGTGCTGGTGCAGGATGGCGTCGCGCGGGCCGTCCATCACGACCTTGCCGTTTTCCAGCACGATGATGCGGTCGACCAGGTCCAGAATCGGCAGGCGATGCGTCGCCACCACCAGCGTCCGGCGCTTACCCAGCCATGTGTGAAGATGCTGAATAAACTGCTTCTCGCTCATTTCGTCCAGCCAGGCGGTAGGCTCGTCCAGCAGCAGAATAGTCGGCGAGGTGATCAGGGCGCGCGCCAGCAAAAGCGCCTGACGCTGTCCGCCCGAGAGTCCCGTTCCGCCCTCGTTGATGATGGTGTTCAACCCCATTTTCTGTTTGCGCACAAACTCCAGCGCGCCGCTGTTGACCAGCGCCTGGTGAATCTCATCGTCGGTCGCCAGCGGGTTGCCCATCAGGATGTTGTCCCGCACGGAGCCAAAGAACAGACGGGCCTGCTGGCTCAGCAGCTGCATGTCGCGACGCACGTCGGCCGGGTCGAGATGATTAAGGGCAATATCGTCCAGCAGAATGCTGCCCTGCTGCGGCTCCTGCATGCCCGCCAGAAGCTGTAGGAGCGTGCTTTTGCCGGAGCCATTGCGCCCGAGCACCGCCACGCGTTCTCCGGCGCGGATCTGCAGCTTGCTGATGTTGAGCACGGTGAGTTTCTCTTCCTCGTCGTAATAAAACCCGACGTCCTCAAGCGCATAGTCGCCGCGCAGGTGGGCTTTGTGCACCTTCTTGCCGTGCTGCGGATCGTCAATCGGCCGCTGCATCAGGTCGTCCAGCCCCTTGCGGGCCACTTTTGCCGACTGCCAGCGCGAGAGCACGCCTGAGATCTGCGACAGCGGCGCAATGGTCCGCGACGCCAGAATCGAGGTGCCCACCAGCGCACCGGTGGTCATGTCGCCGCTGATGACCAGATAGCAGCCCACCAGCAGCACCACCGCGTAAACAATCGACTGCACCTCCTGCGTCCAGGTGAGCAGCAGGCCCGTCAGCCAGCGCTGCTTCATGCCGACGCTGGCGGCGACGTCGTTGGTGTTATTCCACTGGTTCTGGAAACGCTGCTCGGCGCGCATCAGCTTGATGTCTTCAATGCCCTGCACCGCTTCCACCAGCGTGGCGTTACGAATGGCGGATTCACGCATCCCTTCGCTGGAGAGTTTCCCCAGCGGGCGCTGCACCAGCAGGCCAGGAATAAGCAACAGCGGCACGGCGAGCAGGACCACCAGCACCAGCGGACCGCCAATCATCCACAGAATGAAGACGAACAGCAGGAAGAACGGCAGATCGGAGAGGGCCGCAATGGTCGTCGAGGTGATCAGCTCGCGCACCGACTCCAGCTCGCGGATCTGCGCGATAAACGATCCGGTTGATTTTGAGCGTGCGCCGTTTTTAATCCGCAGCGCGTGGGCAAAGACGCGTTCAGAGATGCGCAGATCGGCGCGCTTCCCCACCACGTCAGAAATGTGCACGCGCAGCATGCGCATGATGAATTCGAACACGATGGCAATCATCACGCCGCCGAACAGCACCCACAGCGTGGCTTCTGACTGCGACGGTACCACCCTGTCGTAGACCTGCATGGAGAAGACCATGCCGGAAAGCGCCAGGAAGTTGGCGACCAGCGCCACCAGCATAATGTCGCCGTAGCGTCGCCAGTCCTTCAGCGCCAGCTGCCAGAACCAGTTTTTTTCATACGGTTTGATGTAGTCATCCACGCGGGCATCCGGCGTGGACTCGAGCGGGCGCAGCACCATCAGGCCCTTTAATCGCGACCCGAGCGCCTCGCGCGTCAGCGTCGTCTCCAGGCCGCCGTCGCCGCTGAACTGCAGGCTGACGTTGCCTTCGTTGTCCATGCGGTTGATCACCGCAATCTGCCCGCCGGTGAATTCTGCCAGCAGCGGCAGGCGCCAAGGATCGAGGGATGCCGCTTCCGCCGCCACCACACGCATCCCCAGCCCAAGCTGGCGCGCCATCTCCTCCAGCACCAGCTGGCGCGGCGACTGGCTTTCATGGTTAATCGTGACCCGAACGTGCTCCACCGAAAAGTCCAGCCGGTAGTGCTTCGCGATGATGAGCATGCCCTGCAGCCAGGGTTCGTACTGTGGATGTGTCTTCATAATCTCCGGGGTAACGCAATTCGTGTAAAGAAACGCCAAAAGGCCGCGGGGATTGCTCCCCGCGGCGTTGTTTTACGCAATTAACAGTTGATGGTTCGCCAGCAGCGTTGCCAGATCCGTCTGCACGCCGTTCAGCGTCACCAGGGTGGTTGGCGAGAACTGACCGCCGGTACCGTCCAGGTCAACCTGGATCTCGGTATTGCTGCCGTTCTGCACCACACGGATGTAATCGCTGATATTGCCCGCGCTGCTGTCCAGCGTGGCCACGCCGTTCACATAGCTCGCCGAGCCCGTGCCGGTATAGCCGCTGCCGGAGAGCAGATCGCGCAGGTCAATACGATCCGTGTCCGCCGTCCCTTCCCAGGTGCCGACCGTAAAGCCGTTCACCACGTCGTGACCGTTACCGCCCGTGGCGTCCGAGGCGTTGATCAGCTTGTAGAGCAGCGTATCGTGACCGCCGCTGCCGATGTTGAAGGTGTCATTTCCGCCGCGGCCTTCGAACCGGTTATCACCGCTGTTGCCGGTGATGACGTCGTCGTAATCCGAGCCGTTAATCCCTTCGATGTTCAGCAGACGCGTGGTGCCGAAGCCGGTGTCCTGCGCGGTTGAGAGGCGCAGGTCCACGGTCACGCCAGAGGTCGCGTTGCGGTAATCCACCACGTCCATCCCACCGGTGTTGCTCCAGGTGTCATGGTCGGAATGGGTAGTCCAGCCGCCGGAACCGTTGTAGGTATAGGTACCCTGCTCTGCGATAAAGGTGTCGTTATACCCGGTTCCGGTAATGGTTCCGCTGTGGCCGCCTGTGGCCGCTTCGGCCGTCAGGACGTAGCCCTCTTTGCCGTTGCCCGCTTCCAGACCGCTCCAGGTGACGTTATCCGACACGCCGTTGGTGATCTTCAGGATCTCGGCCGAATAGGTTTCATTCGGATCCAGCCCGTAGAAGCTCACCAGCGCGGAGGTGTCGTTCGACCCGATACCGGACTGGGCGTTAATGATCTGCGAGGCCACCAGCACGCCCGCGGCGTTGTACAGGTTGACCGTATTGCCGTAGTAGGCGTTGATGCCCTCGCTGTCGACAATGTGCAGATGCATCGCGGTGCCATCAGCAATGGTTTTGCTGTTTTGCACCAGCACCACCTTGCCGTTCTGCTGAGAGACCAGCAGATCCTGCGCGCCGTCCCAGTTGTAGTCCACTGCCGCCACGCCGGTGACGTAAGCAATGCCGGACGCCAGCTGGCTTGAGGTCCAGGTAGAGCCGTAGCCGTTGTTGGTGAACAGGGTCGCCGTCTGCGAGCCGCCGTAGGTGCTGAGCTTGATGATGTCCATCTGCCCGTCACCGTTCCAGTCCACCGCCACCGACAGATAGCCCGCCGAGGCGTTAGAGGCCTCGACCGCGCTCTTGGTGGCCGAGAGTTTCCCGGTGCCGTCGTTGTAGTAGATCACCCCGCCGTTGTTGTTGTAGCTGCTGCCCAGGTACAGATCCATGTAGCCATCGCCGTTGAAGTCCGCCCACGTCATGGACGCCGCCGTGGTGGTATTCGAGGCGTTGGGCACAAACACGTTCGTCAGGTTCTGACCGATGGAGAGCGTGCCGTTGCCGTTGTTGTTGATCACGGTTAACGAGTACGCGCCGCTGCGGTTAGTGTGCTGAACCACATCCACGGTGCCGTCATTGTTAATATCGACGCCGGAGATTTCACGCATGGTGGTGAACTGTCCCCAGAACCCCGCGCCGCCGTAGGTGCCGTCAGGCGAGAGTACCCCGTTGTTGTTGATCAGATAGGTAATGGAGTCCGCGCCGGAGTCACCGTACGCCAGGTCCAGATACCCATCCCCGGTTTTATCGTAGGCAATCACGCCGCCGAACCAGATGGTGGTGCCCATTGCCAGCTGGCTGGCGTTATAGGTGCTGCCATCGTAGGTCCACATCACCTGCGTTGACCCGGCGTAGGTATTTTCCGTCGCGAAAATGTCCTGCGTGCCGTTACGGTCAAAGTCGGCGGCGGTCTGGCTCACCACGTAGTAGTTACGGGTGTTAGTCAGCGTATTGCCGGCATAGGTCGAGCTATCGCTGCTGGAGTAAGACTGGCCGTTAGCGATGATATTCCACAGACCGCTGCTGTTCATGCCGAGGGTCATGGTGGAGTTGTTGCTGTTCCCCGCCGTGGTTGCCCAGTCGGTGTTCACCGAGGTGGTATCAATCACCAGGCTGCCGGTCGCCGTACCGGTGGTATTGCCGTTACCCGCGCTGCTCTTCACCTGCGCGGTCACGCTGTAGCTCGCCACGCTCAGCGCATCGCCGTCCGGGATCTGCAGATACCAGGTGTTGTGATCCGGGTCGACCACCACCGCACCGCCCGTCTGGGAGGTGTAGGTTTTGCCGTTCACCGTCACCACCAGGTATTCACCGTTCACCAGGTCAGCGGAGACGGTACCGCTGACGATCGGCGTGGTATCCGACGTGGTCTGCGCGGTAATCGCCGCCGTGGTGGTCGGAATGCTGGTATCGACGTTCAGCACAAAGCCGTCCGATTCCGTGTAGTTTCCGGCCCTGTCGGTGACGCGCACGATGTAGGTGTGATTCCCGTCGCTCAGGCCGTTGTCCTGGAAGGACCAGCTTGCGCTGCCGTTCATGGTCACCTGGCCGAGCAGAACCCCGTCACGGTAAAGCTGCACGATCTCGCCGTCGTCCGGGGCGCGGTTCAGCGTCCCGTTGATCAGCGGCGAGTTATCGTCCGTTGCCACCGCGCTGCCAAAGGTGCCCTGACGCTCGCCTTCGCCGTCGGTATAGCTCACGACCGTACCGACCGTGGTCGGCGGCGTGGTGTCTACCGTGACGACCTGAGACGCGGTGGAACCCACGTTGCCCGCCTGGTCGATAATCCGCACCTGGTAGGTGTAGTCTCCGTCAGGCAGATCGCGGGTATCGGTGTAGCTCCAGCGCTGGTTGGTGACCGTGGCGTCTGACCAGGTATTCCCGCCGTCCAGGCTGATCTGCACGCGCTCGTCGCTTGCCAGCGCGCTGCCCAGCGAACCGTTGAGGGTCAGCGTGGTGTCCATGGTGATGAAATCACTCCCGGACTGGCCGGTGTCTTCGCTGATGCTGTCGATGGTGATGCCGTACTGCGGCGCCTGGGTATCCACCGTCACCGCCTGCGAGGTGGTGGCCCCGACGTTACCCGCCTGGTCAACGACCCGCACCTGGTAGTTATGGCTGCCGTCGGTCAGGGTACGCGTGTCGCTGTAGCTCCACTGCGTACCGCTTACGGTGGCGTATACCCAGGTCGTGCCGCCGTCCATGCTCACCTGCACAAATTCACCCGCGCCGAGTTCTGCGCCGAGCGTTCCGTGCAGCGTGTACGAGGTCGAACTGGTCAGGAAGTCGTTATTATCGAAGCCGGTATCCACGGTAATGTTATCCACGGTCACCGTAATCGCCGCATCCGGGGCGACCGTATCGACGGTCACCTGCTGATGGGCGCTGGCCCCCACGTTACCGGCGGCATCCACCACGCGGACGTAGTAGTCATAGGTCTGGTTACCCAGCGTGCGGCTATCGACGTAGTACCAGCTGTTGCCGGTGACGATCACGTTCTGCCAGGTGACGCCGCCGTCGATGCTGATCTGGGCGTATTCGCCGTCGGCCAGCGTCGCGCCGAGCGAGCCGTGCAGCGTCAGGGACGTGTCGCGAGTGATAAAGTCGCTGCTGCTCAGGCCGGTATCGTCGCTGATGCTGTCGATGGCGATCGTTTTGCTGGCGTCCGGTGCAACCGTATCAATGGTCACCACCTGAGAGGCGGTGGCGCTGATGTTGCCCGCATCGTCAATCACGCGCAGCTGGTAGTTGTAATCCCCGTCGGCCAGCGTGCGCCCATCGACATACGTCCAGCTCAGGCCGCTGACGCTGACGTCGATCCAGGTGACGCCGCCGTCCAGGCTGATCTGCGCGTGGTCGCCGCTGACCAGCGACGCGCCGAGCGTGCCTTTAAGGCTGATCTGGTTGTCGCTGGTGATAAAGTCGCTGCCGGACAGGCCGGTATCCTGCGTAATGGAATCCACGGTAATGGTGGTTGCCGCAGGCTTCGTCAGGTCAATCACCACGTCCTGGCTGTCCGTGGCCCCCACGTTGCCCGCGTTATCAATCACGCGGACCTGGTACTGATACGTCCCGTCCGTCAGGGTGCGGCCATCGGCGTAGCGCCAGGTGGTGCCGGTCACGGTCAGGTCGATCCAGGTGACGCCGCCGTCGAGGCTGATCTGCGCCTTCTCGTTATTGCCGAGCTGCGCGGTCAGCGAGCCGTTGACGACGACCTGGCTGTCGTTGGTGATGAAATCCGTTGCGCTCAGGCCGGTGTCGTTTTGCAGCGAATCAATGCTGATCCCCATCGACGGCGCGGTGAGATCCACCGTGACGGTATGGTTATCGCTGGCGCTGTTGCCGATGGTGTTGCTGACCTGCGCGTTAATGACGTAAGAACCGCCGTCTGCCAGCGCGGACACGTCAGCGCTGCTGACCGTGTAGCTCCAGGTGCCGTCCTTCTGGACGGTTGCCGCATAGGTTTTGCCGTTCAGCGTGAGGGTCACCGTCTGGCCTGCAGGCGCATCGGTGGTGCCGCTGACGACCAGCGGCGTGCCGTGCTCGGCGGCGTTGACGATGTCGTCCTGTGCAAAGGTGTTAATGGTGATGGTTGGGACATCGCCGTTCAGCGTCACGTCGTGCGTTGCGCTGCCCGGGTTGCCCGCCCTGTCGCTTACCGACGCGGTGATGGTGTACTCCCCGTCGCTCAGGCCGAGGAAATCACGGCCCGGTACGAAGACCGACCACGATCCGTCCGCCCCGACGGTCGCCTGATAGCTGTGCCCGTTGAAGGAGACGGTCACCGTCTGGCCCTGTTCCGCCGTGGTGGTGCCGCGGATGGTCTGGCCCGCCAGCTGCTCCGCGTTGTTGACGATATCGTCATCGGCCACGGTGCTGATGGTCACGGTTGGCGCGACGGTATCCACCGTTAAGGTGTGCGTGGTCTGGCCGCTGTTACCGGCTTTGTCGTTGACCGAAGCGGTGACCGTCAGCGCGCCCTGGCTCAGGGTGGCCAGGTCGGCTGCCGGCACGTCGAGCGTCCAGGTGCCGTCGCTGCCGACAAGCGCAGTGTAGGTTTTTCCTCCCAGCGTCACGGTAACGGTCTGACCCGCCTCCGCGCTGGAAGATCCGTGCACGGTCAGCGGCTGCTGCGCTTCCGCGGCGTTCAGCATGTCGTCAACCGACAGCGTCCCGATGCTCACCACCGGCGCAGTGGTATCCACGCTGATGCCGTGCGTTGCCGACGCGCTGTTGCCCGCGCTGTCCTGTGCCGACACCGATACCTGATAGCGTGCGCCATCGGCCAGAGCGCCCACGTCGGCGGCCGGTACGGTGGTCGTCCAGGTGCCGTCGCTCTGGATCGTAGCCGTATAGGTCTTGCCGTTCAGGGTCACGGTGACCTGGGTCCCGCTGGCGAACTGCGCGCTGGAACCGTTAATCACCAGTGACGAACCGGCTTCAGCCGCGTTGATGACGTCGTCACCGCTAACGGTGTTCACCGTCAGCGCCACGGAGGCGGTGTTGACCACCACGTCATGGGTCTGGGTGCTGCTGTTACCCGCGCTGTCGGTAATGGTCGCGCTGAGGGTCACGGTGCCGTCGGTCAGCGCGGAAATCACGCTGGCCGGAACGCCCACGCTCCAGTTGCCGCTGGCGTCAACGGTGGTGGTGTACTGGTGCGAACCGAGGGTGATAACCACTTTATCCCCGACGTTCGCGCCGGTTGCCGACCCGCTGACGATCTGCGCCTGGCCGTGCTCCACGCTGTTAATCACGTCATCGCCCGCCACCACGTTAAAGCTGACGGTCGGCGGCGTGGTATCAAGCGTAATCGTCTTACCCGCGCTGCCCGGGTTCCCCGCCGCGTCGCTCACGCTCACCTGCACGGTGTAGCCGCTATCCGCCAGTGCGGTCAGATCGCTGCCCGGCACGTTCACGCTCCAGACGCCGCCCTGCTGCACCTGCGCGGTATAGCTCTTACCGCCCAGCGTCACGGTGACCGTCTGCCCGGCTTCCGCCGTGGTGGTGCCGGAGATAGCAACGCCCGCAGCCGCTTCGCTGCCGTTAATCACGTTATCGCCTGCGACCGTATCAATGGTCACGGTTGGCGCCGTCGCGTCCACGCTGTACTCCCGGCCCGCCGACGCGATGTTGCCGTGCGCGTTGGTGACGCTCACCTGCACGCTGGCGTCACCGTCTTTCAGGCCCGCGAGATCCGCGGACGGCACGGTGGCCGTCCAGTTACCGTCGGCATCCACCTTAGCGGTGTACGTCTTGCCGCCGAAGGTAACGGTAACGGTCTGGTTTTCCTCCACGTTAGACGTGCTGCCGGAGAGCACCAGATCCGCGCCTTTTTCCGCCGCGTTAATCACGTCATCGGTGGCAATCGCATCGATGCTGATAGCCACCGCCGCCAGATCGACGGTCACGTCATGGCTGATGGTCACCGGGTTGCCCGCCGCGTTCTGGCCTGCCACGATCACGGTGACCGTACCTGCTGCGAAGGCCGCGACGTCTGCCGCCGGGATCGCCGCGCTCCAGGAGCCGTCTGCCAGCACGGAGGCCGCATAGGTTTTGCCATTGACGGTCACGGTGAGCGTTGTGCCTGCCGCCAGCCCGTCGCTGGTGCCGGAGACGATCAGGTTTTGAGTATGTTCGATGCTGTTG
>NZ_KV787902.1:103784-104422 GCF_001807145.1 Enterobacter sp. HMSC16D10 | reverse complement strand
CGGACACGGTCAGATCGCTCTTCGCTTCGGCGGCATTCAGAATGTCGTTCGTCGCCAGGGTGTTGATCGTGACGGTCGGCGCGGTGGCATCCACGCTGTACTCACGTCCCGCCGAGGCGCTGTTGCCGTTCACGTTGGTGACGCTCACCTGCACGCTGGCATCGCCGTCCTTCAGGCCAGCCAGATCCGCAGACGGTACGGTCCAGGTCCAGTTGCCGCTGTCGTCTACTGTCGCACTATAGATTTTGCCGTTCAGGGTGATGGTCACGGTCTGCCCGGCTTCCACGTTGATGGTCGCACCGGACAGCACCAGATCCGCGCCCTTCTCCGCCGCGTTGATCACGTCGTCGGTCGCAATCGGATTGATGCTGATGGCAACGGTCGCCAGATCTACCGTCACATCGTGGCTGATGGTAATCGGGTTACCCGCTGAACTGTCGCCGGTAACGCTGATTTTGACGGTGCCTTCCGGCCACGTGCTCACGTCCGCTGATGGAACAGCCGCGCTCCAGCTGCCGTCCGCCAGCACCGTGGCCGCATAGTCTTTGCCGTTGACGTTGACGGTCAGCGCCGTACCCGGTGCCAGCCCGTCGCTGGATCCGCTGACGATCAGGTTTTGAGTATGTTCGATGCTGTTG
>NZ_KV787902.1:103397-103764 GCF_001807145.1 Enterobacter sp. HMSC16D10 | reverse complement strand
ACGATCAGGTTTTGAGTATGTTCGATGCTGTTGACCACGTTGTCGCCCGCCACGGTATCGACGCGCAGACCCGGCAGGTTAGCGTCGATAGCGATCTCGCGCTCGCCGGTCCCGGTGTTGCCGTGGCCGTTGGTGACGGTCGCCGTCACGCTCAGGCTGCCGTTACCCAGCGCCGTCAGCACGTCAGACGGCACGTTGACGGACCAGGTCAGATCGTTCTGCACCGTTGCGGTGTAGCGGTTGCCGCCAATGGTCACGGTCACGGTATTGCCCGCTTCGGCATTCGCCACGGTGCCGCTCAGGCTCTGGCCTGCGGCCACTTCCGCCGCATTAATGACGTTATCGCCCGCCACGGTGTTGATGGTGA
>NZ_KV787902.1:102258-103377 GCF_001807145.1 Enterobacter sp. HMSC16D10 | reverse complement strand
ACGATCAGGTTTTGAGTATGTTCGATGCTGTTGATCACATCGTCGCCCGCTACCGTATCGACGCGCAGGCCCGGCAGGCTGGCGTCTATAACGATTTCACGCTCGCCCGTTCCCGTGTTGCCGTGGCCGTTGGTCACAGTCGCAGACACCGTCAGGTCGCCGTTGCCCAGCGCCGTCAGGACGGATTCCGGCACGTTCACGGACCAGGTCAGATCGCTCTGCACTGTTGCGGTGTAGGTGTTGCCGCCAATGGTCACAGTGACGGTATTGCCCGCCTCCGCGTTCGCGACCTTGCCGCTGAGGGTCTGGCCCGCGGCCACTTCCGCCGCGTTGATGACGTTATCGCCCGCCACGGTGTTGATGGTGACCGTTGGCAGCGCGGTGTCCACCAGCAGGTTCGCGGTGTTGCTCACGCTGTTGCCCACGCCGTTGGTGGCGGTCGCATTCAGGGTGTAATTCGCTTCGCCCAGACCCGCCAGATCTGCTGCCGGAACCGTCAGGCTCCAGGTGCCGTCTGCCGCCGTCGTCGCCGTGTAGTTTTTGCCGTTCAGGGTCACGGTCACCACGGTGCCTTCCGCCAGGTTGGCGCTGGTGCCGCTCACGCGCAGATCCTGACCTTTTTCCACCGCGTTCAGCACGTTATCGTCGCTGATGGCGTTGAAGCTGACCGATGGCAGACCGGTATCGACGGTCACGTTATGGCTGCCGGTGCCGGTGTTGCCCGCCGCGTCGGTGACGGACGCCGTGACGGTCACGGTGCCGTCGCTGAGGCCGGAAATCACGCTCGCCGGGACGCCCACGCTCCAGTTCCCCGCCGCGTCCAGCACGGTGGTGTACGTCTGGCCGCCGATGGTGACGGTCACCTTATCGCCCGCGGCCGCGCCGGTGGCGGTGCCGCTGATAACGTGTGCCTGACTGTGTTCAGCCACGTTAATCACATCGTCACCCGCGATGGTGTTGATAGTGACCGCAGGAACGGTCACATCCACCGTCAGGTTGTGGTCCACGGACGCCGGGTTACCCGCCTTGTCGCTGACCGATGCGGTCACGGTGACGCTGCCGTCGGTTAATCCTGCCAGATCGGCCGCCGGAACGTTCAGCGTCCAGCTGCCGTCCGCG
>NZ_KV787902.1:101216-102238 GCF_001807145.1 Enterobacter sp. HMSC16D10 | reverse complement strand
GGGTGTAATTCGCTTCGCCCAGACCCGCCAGATCCACCGCCGGAACGGTCAGGCTCCAGGTGCCGTCTGCCGCCGTCGTGGCCGTGTAGTTTTTGCCGTTGAGGGTCACGGCCACCACGGTGCCTTCTGCCAGATTGGCGCTGGTGCCGCTGACGCGCAGATCCTGCCCCTTCTCTACCGCGTTCAGCACGTTGTCATCGCTGATGGCGTTGAAGCTGACCGAAGGCAGACCGGTATCGACGGTCACGTTATGCGTGCCGGTGCCGGTATTGCCCGCCGCGTCGGTAACCGATGCCGTGACGGTCACGCTGCCGTCGCTGAGGCCGGAAATCACGCTCGCCGGGACGCCCACGCTCCAGTTGCCCGCCGCGTCCAGCACGGTGGTGTAAGTCTGACCGCCGATGGTGACGGTCACCTTATCGCCCGCTGCCGCGCCGGTGGCGGTGCCGCTGATGATATGCGCCTGGCTGTGTTCTGCGAGGTTAATGACATCGTCGCCCGCCACGGTGTTGATGGTCACCGCCGGAACGGTGACGTCCACCGTCAGGTTGTGATCAACCGACGCCGGGTTGCCCGCCTTGTCGCTGACGCTTGCGGTAACGGTCACGCTGCCGTCCGTCAGGGCCGCAACATCGGACGCCGGAACGTTCAGCGTCCAGCTGCCGTCCGCGCTGACGGTGGTGGTGTAGTCTTTGCCGTTCAGCGACACGGTGACCGTCTGGCCCGCTTCGGCGGTGCTGGTACCGGACACGGTCAGATCGCTCTTCGCTTCGGCGGCGTTCAGAATATCATCCGTCGCCAGGGTGTTAATCGTGACGGTCGGCGCGGTGGCGTCCACGCTGTACTCACGTCCCGCCGAGGCGCTGTTGCCGTTCACGTTGGTGACGCTCACCTGCACGCTGGCGTCGCCGTCTTTCAGACCCGCCAGGTCGGCGGCTGGCACCGTGGTCGTCCATTTGCCGTCGGCGCCGACGGTCGCGGTGTAGCTCTTGCCGCCGAAGGTGATGGTAACGGTCTGGTTT
>NZ_KV787902.1:87218-101196 GCF_001807145.1 Enterobacter sp. HMSC16D10 | reverse complement strand
TGCCGCCGAAGGTGATGGTAACGGTCTGGTTTTCCTCAACGTTCGAGGTCGCCCCGGAGAGCACCAGATCCGCGCCCTTCTCGGCGGCGTTAATCACGTCGTCGGCGGCAATCGAATCGATGCTGATGGCAACGGTCGCCAGATCCACCGTCACATCGTGGCTGATGGAAACCGGGTTACCGGCGGTGCTCTGGCCTGCAACGGTCACGGTGACCGTACCTGCTGCCAGGTCACCCACATCCGCAGCCGGGATGGCCGCACGCCAGGTGCCGTCGGCCAGCACGGTGGCCGGGTAGGTTTTGCCGTTTACGGTGACGGTCAAGGTGGTACCTGCGGTCAGGCCATCGCTGGATCCGGTCACAATCAGATTCTGCCCGTGCTCGATGCTGTTGATCACGTCGTCGCCCGCCACGGTATCCACGCGCAGGCCCGGCAGGTTAGCATCGATCGTGATATCGCGCTCAGCGGATCCGCTGTTGCCGACGCCGTTGGTCACGCTGGCGGTCACCGTTAAATCGCCGTTGCCCAGGGCGGTCAGGATAGATTCCGGCACATCGACGGACCAGGTGAGATCGTTCTGCACCGTTGCGGTGTAGCGGTTGCCGCCAATGGTCACGGCCACGGTGTTGCCCGCTTCGGCATTCACCACCTTACCGCTGATGGTCTGGCCGGCAGCCAGCTCGGCGGCGTTAATCACGTCGTCGCCCGCAATGGTGTTGATAATCACGCCCGGCAGAACGGACTCCACGTTTACCGTGTGCGACGCGCTGGTGCTGTTGCCGACGCTGTCCGTGGCTGACGCGGTGACGGTATAAAGTGCCTCGCCCAGCTGACCGACTTCGCTCGCCGGAACGGTGGTGGTCCATTTTCCATTATCGTCCACCTGCGCACTGTACGCTTTGCCGTTCAGCATCACGGTCACTACCGCGCCTGCCGCCAGGCCGGACGCCGTACCGGAGATCGTCAGATCCTGGGTTTTCTCGGTGCTGTTGATCACATCGTCACCGGAAACGGTGTCAATGGTCAGCCCCGGCGCGGTCAGGTTCACCGCCACACCGTGCGTGGCGCTGTTGCTGTTGCCCGCCTTATCGGTCAGCGCCGCGGTGATGGTGTAATCCCCGGCGGCCAGCGCGGTAACGTCTGCCGCAGGTACGCCCACGCTCCAGTTGCCGGAGGCGTCCAGGGTGGCGGTGTACGATTTGTTATTGAGGGTAACGGTGACCACGTCGCCCGCCGCCGCGCCGGTCACGGAACCGGTGACAATCAGGGCCTGCGCGTGCTCGGCGCTGTTGATCACGTCGTCGTCGGACACGGTGTGAATGGTCAGCTGCGGGACGGTGGTATCGACCAGCACGTCGCGATCCGCGGAGGCCGGGTTGCCCGCTTTGTCCGATACGGCGGCGCTGACGGTGTAGTTACCGTCGGTAATCGCGCCGACATCCGCGGAAGGCACGGTCACGCTCCAGCTGCCGTTTGCCTGCACGGTGGTGGTGTAGTCCACGCCGTTCAGGGTCACGGTGACGGTCTGGCCCGCTTCGGCGTTGGTTACACCATTAACGACCAGATCCTGCTGCGCCTCGGCCGCATTGATGATGTTGTTGTCGCTGATGATTTCAATAGACACCGTCGGCGCGGTCGCGTCCACGCTGTACTCGCGGCCCGCCGACGCGCTGTTGCCGTTCACGTTGGTCACGCTCACCTGCACGCTGGCGTCGCCGTCCTTCAGGCTGCTGAGGTCGGCAGACGGCACGGCGGCCGTCCAGTTGCCGTCGGCATCGACCGTCGCGGTGTACGACTTGCCGCCGAAGGTGATGGTAACGGTCTGGTTTTCTTCCACGTTGGTGGTGGAGCCTGACAGCACCAGGTCCGCGCCTTTCTCCGCCGCGTTAATCACGTCGTCAGAGGCAATCGGGTTAATGCTGATGGCGACTGTCGCCAGATCCACCTTCACGTCATGGCTGATGGAAACCGGGTTGCCCGCCGCGCTATGACCTTCAACCTTCACGGTAACCGTGCCCGCGCCGAGCGCGCTGACGTCGGCCGCCGGAATGGCCGCCGTCCAGGTGCCGTCCGCCAGTACGGTGGCCGCGTAGGTTTTGCCGTTGACGGTGACGGTCAGCGCCGCGCCCGTTGCCAGACCGTCGCTGGAACCGGTGATAATCAGATTTTGAGCGTGTTCAATGCTATTGATCACATCGTCGCCCGCCACGGTATCGACGCGCAGGCCCGGCAGGTTGGCATCAATGGTGATGTCGCGCTCGCCGGTGCCGGTGTTGCCGTGGCCGTTAGTGACGCTGGCTGACACCGTCAGATCGCCGTTACCGATGGCGGTTAAGACCGAGGACGGCACGTTGACCGACCAGCTCAGATCGTCCTGAACCGTCGCGGTATACGTATTGCCGCCGAGGGTAATAGTGACAGTGTCACCGCTCGCCGCACCGCTCACTTTGCCGCTCAGGGTCTGTCCGGCAGCCACTTCCGCCGCGTTAATCACGTCGTCCGTCGCGACCGGATTGATGGTGACCTGCGGCAGCGCGCTGTCAACCAGCACGCTGTGGCCGGTGCTCGCGCTGTTGCCCGCGGCGTCAGTTACGCTCGCCGTCACGTTGTAGCTCGCTTCGCCCAGCGCCGAGACGTGTGCCGCCGGAACGGTCACGCTCCAGTTCCCGCTCGCGTCGGTGGTGGCCGTATAGTTAATCCCGTTCAGGGACACCGTAATGGCGGTTCCTTCCGGCTGGTTGCTGGTGCCGGACACCTGCAGATCCTGGCCTTTCTCGGTCGCATTGATCACGTCGTCAGCCGCCAGGGTATTGATGACGACCACCGGCGCGGTCAGGGAGACGTCAAATTCGTGCGTCGCAGTGGTGCTGTTACCGGCTTTGTCGGTGAGGGTCGCGGAGATCGTCTGGTCGCCGTTGACCAGCGCGCCCACGTCCGCCGCCGGAACGCCCACGCTCCAGCTGCCGGACGCGTCCAGCATGGCGGTGTAATCTTTACCGTTCAGGGTCACGGTAATCACGTCGCCCGCCTGCGCGCCCGTCACCTTACCGGAGACGATCAGCGCCTGGCCGTGCTCGGCAAGATTCACGATGTCGTCGCCGGCGACGATGTTGAAGCTAATCTGCGGTACGGTGGTGTCCACCAGCACCGAGGAGCCCGCGCTGGCCGGGTTACCTGCTTTATCGGACACGGTCGCCGTGACCGCCGCGTTGCCGTCGGTGATGCCTGCCAGATCCGCCGCAGGCACGTCGAGCGTCCAGCTGCCGTCCGCCTGCACCTGCGCGGTGTACTGATTGCCGTTGAAGGTCACGGTGACCGTCTGGCCCGCTTCGGCAGTAGAGGTCCCGCTCAGGGTCAGATCCTGCGCCGCCTCTGCCGCGTTCAGCATGTTATTGCCGCTGATGGTGTTGATGGTCACCGTCGGCGCGGTGGTGTCGACGCTGAATGCCTGCGCCGAAGACGCGGCGTTGCCGTTCACGTTGGTGACGCTGACCTGCACGCTGGCGTCGCCGTCTTTCAGGCCGCTCAGATCGGCAGCCGGAACGGTCCAGGTCCAGTCGCCGTTGGCATCCACCGTCGTGGTGTACGTTTTTCCTGCGAAGATAATGGTGACGGTCTGGCCCGCTTCAACGTTAGATGACGTGCCGGACAGCACCAGATCCTGGCCTTTTTCCGCCGCGTTAAGGACGTTGTCGTCGGTCACGCTGCTGATGGTGATGGCGACCGGCGCGAGATCGACGTCCACGACGGTCCCGATAGCCACCGGGTTGCCGGAGGCATCCTGCGCGCTTGCCTTTATATCCAGCGAGCCATCTGCCCACTGGGACACGTCAGCCGCCGGTACCGCGGCCTGCCAGGAGCCGTCCGCCAGCACCGTTGCGGAATACGCTTTTCCGTTGATGGTCACGGTGACGGCGCTGCCCGCCGCCAGATCGGTGCTGGTGCCGGACACAATCAGGTTCTGAGCGTGCTCAATTACGTTGATCACGTCGTCGCCTGCGACCGTATCAATACGCAGCCCCGGAAGCTGGGCGTCGATGGTGAAGTCGAGCGAAGAAGAACCGGTATTGCCGTGCGCGTTGGTGACGCTGGCCGATACGGTGAGATCGCCGTTGCCCAGCGCGGTCAACTGGCTCTGGGTTAACGGCAGGCTCCAGGTGAGATCGTCCTGCACGGTGGCAGTAAAGGTCTGGCCGCCCAGGGTAATCGTGACAGTGTCACCTGGCGCCGCATTTGTCACCTTCCCGGTCAGGGTTTGCCCTGCCGCCACTTCCGCCGCGTTAACGATATTGTCGCCCGCCAGCGTGTCGATCGTTACCACCGGCAGCGAGCTGTCCACCAGCACATCGTGCGAGGTTGAGGCGCTGTTGCCGACGCTATCGGTGACGTTCGCCGTCACGGTGTAATTCGCTTCGCCCAGCGCCGAGACGTTTGCCGCCGGAACGGTTACGCTCCAGTTTCCGCTGGCGTCAGCGGTAGCCGTGTAGTGAATGCCGTTCAGGGTCACCGTAATGGTCGTGCCTTCCGGCTGGTTGCTGGTGCCGGAAATCTGCAGTTCTTCGCCCTTCTCGGTCGCGTTGATCACGTCGTCCGCCGCCAGCGTGTTGATACCGATAACAGGCGTCACGGTATTCACCACCACATCCAGTGAAGTGCTTCCAGTATTGCCGGATCGGTCGGTCACGGAGACGTCGATGGTCCAGGTGCCGTCCGTCAGCCCCTGTACGACAGACGCCGGCAGGCCAAGGCTCCAGTTGCCCGCCGCATCCACCACGGTGGTGTAATCGACGCTGTTAATAGTGATAGTCACCCGATCGCCCGCTGCCGCCCCGGTGACGGAGCCGCTCAGGATCTGAGCCTGTGCATGGGCGAGCTGGTTAACGGTATTGGTGTCGGTGACGAAGTGGTTGATGGTCACCTGCGGCACGGTCGCGTCCACCAGCCCAACGCGGTCGGCGCTGCTGCTGTTGCCCGCCACGTCGCTTACGGTGGCCGTCACGGTCACGATGCCATCGTTGAGGGCACCGACGTCAGCCGCCGGTACGATCAGCTGCCAGGTTCCGTCCGTCTGAACCGTGGTCTGATACGTTTTGCCGTTCAGCGTCACGGTGACCGTCTGGCCCGGTTCCGCAGTACTGGTGCCGCTTAAGGCTAAATCCTGCTGCGCCTCTGCCGCATTGATGATGTTATCGCTGGTGAGGTTATCGAGGGTAATCGCCGGCGGCAGCGTATCCACCGTGACCACGCGCGACGCGTCGGCACTGTTACCGTTGACGTTCGTGACGCTGACGCTCACCTGCGCCCGCCCGTCGATCAGGGTTTCCATGGCGCTGGCGGGCACGGTCAGGCTCCAGGAGCCATCCTGCTGCACCTGGGCGGTAAAGGTCTGGTCGGCGAATTTCACCACCACGGTCTGCCCCGCCTCCACGCCCTGCGTCTTTCCGGAGAGAGTTAAATCGGCACCTTTTTCTGCCGCATTCAGCAGGTCATCGCCGGAGACGGTATCAATGGTGACCGCCACGGCGTTGAGATCGAGTTCAATCGGGTGTTCAGCCGCAACGGTATTGCCCCAGGCATCTTTTGCGCTGACGCTAACCGTCACCTCTCCCGCGGTCCAGGCCTGCAGGTCCGCAGCAGGAACGCCAATGCTCCAGCCGCCGCTGGCGGTAACCACGGCGTTATATTCGACGTTGTTAATGGTGACGACGATCGGTGTGCCCGCGGCCAGGTGGGTGCTGGCGCCGGTGACGGTCAGATCCTGCTGCTGTTCGATGGCGTTGACCACGTCATCGCCGGAAATGGTGTTCACACGCAGGCCCGGCAGCTGTGCGTTGATGTTGATATCGCGCTCGCCGGTACCGGTATTGCCGTGCGAATTGGTCACCGACGCGGTGAAGGTTAAATCGCCGTCGCCGAACGCCTTAAGATCCGCTGACGGGATTTTCACGCTCCAGGTCAGATCGCTGCCCACCGTGGCGGTGTAGCTCTTGCCGCCCACGGTGACAGAAACGGTATCGCCCGCCGCCGCGCCGGTAACGCGACCGCTGAGGGTTTGATCGACACCCGCTTCGGCGTTATTGACCAGGTTGTCGCCCGCAAAGGTGTTGATGACCACCTGCGGCAGCACGGTATCCACCAGCAGCGTCGCCCCGGCATAGCCGCTGTTACCCACGCTGTCAGTGCCGCTGACGCTGACGGTGTAAAGGGTGTTCGCCAGATTCAGCACGTCGGAAACCGGCACCTGGACCGCCCAGATGCCGTTTTCAACGGTGGCCTGATAGCTGACGTTGTTCAGCGTCACGGTAATGGCGCTGCCGTCAGGCAGGTTGCTGGTACCGGTCAGGCTCAGCGGCTGCATCGCCTCCTGGGCATTCAGCACGTTGTCCTGGCTAATGGCGTCAATCGTAAATTCTGGCGGGTTGCCGCTCAGCGTAATGCCGTGCGTGGCGCTGCCGGTGTTGCCCGCCGCGTCGGTCACGGATACTGAAATCGTGTGGTTGCCTTCACCCAGCGCGCCCAGCACGGATGCCGGAACGCCCACGCTCCAGCTGCCGTCCGCCAGCACTACGCCGGTGAAGGACTGGTCGCCAACGGTCACGGTGACCACATCGCCTGCCGACGCGCCGCTCGTCTGCCCGGAAATAATCTGCGCCTGGCCCTGTTCGCTGGTGTTCAGTATGTCGTCGCCCGCCACGGTATCGATGGTGACCACCGGCGCGGTGGTATCCACCGTGAAATCTGCGGTGACAGACGAACCGTTGCCCGCTTTGTCGCTGACGTTCACCGTCAGGGTGTGATTACCCTCGTTGAGCGCCTGCACGTCGTCCGCAGCAAGCGTGACGGACCAGTTACCGTCGCTGCCCACCGTGGCGTTGTAGTTTTTACCGTTCAGCGTGACCGTGACGATCTGACCGGCTTCCGCAGTCGTTTTGCCGGTCAGCGTCAGCGGCTGGCTGTGCTCGGCGGCATTAATGATGTTGTCCTGCGCGAGGGTATCGACAGAGAGGGTTGGCGCGACGCTATCCACGCCGATTGTCTGGCTGCCGCTCACGGTGTTACCCGCCGCGTCTTTGCCGCTGACGTTGACCGTCCAGGTGCCATCGCCCAGCGCCTGCGCGTCGGCCGCGGGCACGTTAACACTCCACGTCCCGTCAGCCCCCACTTCCGTCGTATAGGTTTTACCGTTCAGCGTCACGGTGAGTGCGGTACCCTGCGCCAGATTCTTGCTGGCACCGGAGAGCGTAAAGCCCGCGGATTGCTCGCTGGCGTTAAGCACGTTGTCGCCCGCCGTGGTAGCCAGCGTAATGGCAGCCTCGGCGGTCGAGACCGTTACGGTAATGTTGCCCGCATCGGTGGTTTTACTGCCGTCGATCTGCACCACCGACCAGGTGTGTTCCCCGTCCGTCTGGGTCGGTAATTTTACCGTCCAGGTGCCCTCTTTACCGACCATGGCGCTGGCGATGGTGCTGCCGCTGCTGTCTTTGATCTGGATGGTCGCGCCCGGCTGGCCGGTGCCGCTAAAGGTTGGCGTGTTGTCGTCCGTGATCGCGTTTGCTGTCAGCACGCCCTGCTTGTCGCCCGCTTTATCCGACAGCAGGAAGGTTGGCGTGGCGCTTTCCACCTCTTTCGTATTATCAATAACTTTTGTTTTAGTCTCGCCGTCGCCGCCGTTTGCCAGCAGCGCCCCGATGGCACCGCCGCCTAATGCAGCTCCCGCAATCCAGCCCCACGGCGCGTCGCTTAAGACGCTTTCCTGCTCCAGGAAAGGTTGAATGCTGCTAATCGGTGTGGCCTGCGCGGTTAACTCGGTCACCGCCACGCCTGATGCTTCCCCGGCATCGGCAAAAGAAATATGCGTCAGTTCCTGACGATCGTTGAACACCAGCTCTGACTGGTTGTGCGTCTCAGGATCTTCAACAAAATAGTTATTGCAGCGAATCACGCTGCCATCTTTCATATAAATGAGGAGGTCTTTACCCTGGCGGACATATCGCACCACATCCTGAGCAGAACCCTGGATTTCAATCACGCTCGGGGAGGAAATAGAGACCGACAAATTTCCTTCGCCGGTTAATTTCGTTTTCTCCGCCGTTTTGCGAATGATGACATCAACAACCTTTATGTTACTCATATTTCTCTCCTTGCAGGTGTGCGGATTCCTGTGGATATGTCCACCAGACGGATGTAGCTATCCCTGGGAAAAAACACCCATTATTTTCAGACTTATTTTGCGCGACAATACGCGTCTTTTTTTAACTCAAATCGGGTAGTTTTGCGGCAGCGCTTTTCTCTATTCCAATAAGCGGCATTAAATTATCAACCGCGGAAGCATAATTAATTGCCGAACTCCAGCCATCATACTCAGCGATTATTTTCGCCGAGGTGGCCTGCCAGACATCCTGCTCAACGCTGAGCAGATCGTTAATGCTCCGCTTGCTCAGGGTGTACTCATTTTTATAGACATCACGGGCGCGCAGCGCATTTTCCAGCTGCTGTTTCCCGGCCTCCATTCTTCCCCGCGCGCCGGTCCAGTCCGCCTGCGCGACGGAGGCTTTTTGCAGGACGTCGAAACGCGCCTGATCGACCTGAGAGGAGGCCATCGCCCGCGCGCCTTCAGCCTGCCGCACGCGTGCAGAGACCGCGCCGCCCTGATAAAGCGGTGCGTCAATGTTGAGTTGGATATGGTCGTCCCAGTACGAACGGTTGTCAGACTCGTAACGGGTACGTCCGCCCTTCAGGCTGAGGGTCGGCCAGTGCTGGGACTTTGCCGTCTCTACGCCATACTGGGCAGAGCGCTCCATGTTTTGCGCGGCCATGACCGCCGGTATCAGCGAATAATCAATGCGGTTGAGCGAATCAGGTTCAACCGCGAGGTTTGCGGGTACAGGCGAATAGTTTTCTGCCTGCATGCCGGTTAATACCGCAAGCCTTGCGCGGGCGCTGTTTAAGGCGGCCTGATACTGCGCGACCGTTGCCTGCATACCGGCAATACGCGTGCGGGTCTGGAGCTCATCGGAGGTCGAGCTCACGCCCGCGTCGGCGCGCAGCTTTGCCAGCTGCTCAACATTTTTCAGCGCCTGAACGTTCTCCTTTGCTGCCTGCAGCAGATCGGCATAGCGTTTGACCTCGACATAGCTCAGCGCCGTTTTTTCCGCCACGTCAGAGAGCGTGCTCATCAGCTGGTAGCGATAGCTATCGCGCTGGGCGGAAGACTGGCTGATGCTGTTATTGGTCTTGCCAAAATCATAGATCAGCTGCGTCAGGCTCAGTCCCCAGGCGGCTGAATTCTTCAGCGACCCGCTGGAATCGGTGGTCTGGCTATGGCCCGTGCTCCCGTTCAGCGATATTTGCGGCATCCAGCCGCTGCGCGCTTCATCTATTTGTGCCTGACCAATACCGAGCTGCGCGGCCTGCTGACTAATAGACGGATCGCGATCGATAGCAAAAAGAATACTTTCTTTTAAGGTTGTCCTGGCAACCGGGGCAATACCCACCTGACTACTATTGGCGTACGCCGTATTTATGGCTAATGAAATGAATGCCAGCGCTGCTGTAAATCGGCGTAACATTGGCTTTCGTAATATCGTCATTTTATCTCCCTGACTCTGAGTGACACTGAAGCAATTACCCAAAAAGAGGTATAGATAATTAGACAAATATCTTTTTTAGCATCCTTGCCGAATTTTAGGTAAAACTCCCCATACCCATTTCCCCCTGGAGATGAGATCTGCCTGCGTCTTATTTAATTAAGAATTTACTTATTTCCTAAAGTGGTTAGCAGCATAACAAAATGTGTTATAGGCCACTACACCCACAATGTTAATGTGGTGTTACAATTAAGAAAAAAGATGGGGTTTCTGGACAAAACTCTTAAAATGACCTTTCAGATGAAACATATAAACCGTCTGTTATTTAAGGAAAATTCTTAATTTGATCCCTGCACATTTTTGCGTTAATTTCCGCGCGGGTCAGACACAAAGATTTTCAAAGAAGTGTCAATTTAAGTAGCCAAACAGGATGAATTGGGATTTGTCGCTATTAAAAAACTAATTAAAGCAATTAATAGCTATGAATATCTATTTTGTCGAAATTTAACTCCGGACAATGGTGTTGCACTGGTTACATAATCCAAACCGTTAAATAAAACATAACAATAACATTATGATTAACAATCAAAACGGCTTGCTTATACCTGTTTAATAAAATTTTAATAATCACGCATCTGAATCATCACCTCACTCCGCGACATCAAAACCACGTTGCCCTTCTCTCTGCGTTAAAATGCTGTATTATGCAAACTATTGCGACATTTTGCAGGAATGTAACCGATGCACAAAACTGCACGACAGCGCCACGTTCTGGATATCCTGAGCGAGCAAGGCCAGGCCAGCATCACCGAACTGGCAGAAAAGCTGCAGGTTTCAGCCGATACCATCCGTCGGGATCTGACCGACCTGGAGAACCAGGGCCTGGCGCAGAAGAACCACGGCGGAGCCATCGCGCTGAATCTTTCCGCCATGAACCGTCAGGGCCGCAATACGCTGCTGCCGGAAACCAAACAGCGCCTCGGAAAACAGGTCGCCCAGCAGGTCCCTGCGGGTTCTACCCTGTTTCTGGATGCGGGCAGCACGGTAATGGCTGTCGCCTCCTTTCTTCGCGGGCCGCTCACCGTCATAACCACGTCGCTGGATATCGCCCAGCATTTTAGCGACCGGGAAGACGTTGAACTGATCCTGCTCGGGGGGAAATGGGACCACCAGCAGCGCCTGTTTGCCGGAAGCGCCACGTTGTCGTTGCTGTCCCGTTATCGGGCAGATATCGCCATCCTCGGGGCGTGCGCCATTCATGCCGAACTCGGTTTGAGCGCCGGTAAAGAAGCGGATGCCGAGGTTAAGCGCGCGATGCTTGACGCAAGCCATGCGCACTGGATTGTTGCCGACCACCTGAAAGTCAACCGCTGCGAGCCGTATCTGGTTTCCGGGTTATCCAACATTCAACAACTCTTTTTAGATCGTCCCTGGCCTGAGCTTGGGGACCCTGGCGCATTGCAGGTCACGGTGTGCGCGAATTAACGTGGAGAAGTTCATGAGTACAGTTCGAACAATTAACATTGCGCTGATCGGGTATGGATTTGTGGGCAAAACCTTCCATGCCCCGTTAATCCAGTCTGTGGACGGGCTTAAGCTGGCCGTGGTCTCTTCTCGTGATGAAGAGAAGGTTAAACGCGATCTGCCGGACGTAGAGGTGGTCGCCACCCCTGAAGAGGCTATTCAGCATCCGGATGTTGATCTGGTGGTGATTGCCTCCCCCAACGCCACGCACGCCCCGCTGGCGACGCTGGCTCTGAACGCCGGCAAGCATGTCGTGGTGGATAAGCCTTTCACCCTCGACATGCAGGAAGCCCGCGACCTGATTGCGCTGGCGGAGGAAAAGCAGCGTCTGCTCTCCGTCTTCCACAACCGCCGCTGGGACAGCGATTTCCTCGGCATTAAGCAGGTTATTGAGCAGGGCACGCTCGGCAAGGTCAAACACCTGGAGTCGCATATCGACCGCTTCCGCCCGGAAGTGCGCGTGCGCTGGCGCGAGCAGAACGTCCCCGGAAGTGGCTTATGGTTTGACCTGGGTCCTCATCTTATCGACCAGACGCTGCAGCTCTTTGGCCTGCCGCAGTCGGTTCAGGGGAATATCGCGACGCTGCGCGACGGTGCAGAAATTAACGACTGGGCGCACGTGGTCTTAAACTACCCGGAGCATAAGGTGATTTTGCACGCCAGCATGCTGGTGGCGGGCGGTACGGCGCGCTTTGCCGTCCACGGGGACAAGGGCAGCGTGGTGAAGGCCAGAATCGATCAGCAGGAAGCACAGCTGCTCTCCGGGGTGATCCCCGGCAGTGAGGCATGGGGCGAAGACAGCGACAGCATGGTGTTCTTTGGCGCTGACGGTGCATCGCAGACGATCCCGACCCCGAAAGGCGATCAGCGTCAGTACTACATCAACGTGCGTAATGCGCTACGCGGGGAAATCGCCAATCCTGTCCACCCTGTTGAGGCATTAGCGGTGATGGCTGTCCTGGAAGCGGCGGTGACGTCGTCGGAAACGGGGTCAACGCAGACGCTGGCGTTAACGGCTGAAGAGCGTGCTCTGTTGGGTTAAAAACAAGCCGGGTGGCGCTGCGCTTACCCGGCCTACGATTCAGAGCCGTTTGTAGGCCCGTGCAAGCGAAGCGCCGCCGGGCGAGAAGACTACGAACGCTTTTTCGGCATCATGCGCAGAAGGGTATTATCTTTCCAGAAATAGTGGTGCATCAGCGCCGCCGCGGCGTGCAGGCCAATCACAAAATAGCCCAGATTTGCCAGCGTCTCGTGCCACTCTTTCAGCATATCTACCAGGTCAAAATTGGACTCCGCCGCATGCGGCATCGCCAGGCCAAAAGCAAACCAGTCGCTGCCCCGGTTATACATCATCACAATGCCAATCAGCGGCAGCGCAATAAACAGCAGATACACCACCAGATGCCCCAGATGAGACATCCCCGTCACCATCGCTTTTGGCTTCGGTTGAATCGGTGGTGCGCGGAATTTCAGGCGAACCAGCAGACGCGTCACCATCAGCACCAGGATACTGATCCCGCATGAGACGTGGATCATGTTGATCGTCGGGCGCGCGGTGCGGGGGAAGAAACCTCTGAACTCCATGGCGCAGTAGGCGACGATGATTAACAGAAACACCAGCCAATGGATGCCAATTTGCAGGCTTGTATATTTAGTGCGCATGTGATTTCTCGATTAAAAACAGTTACTGCGCCAACATAATCTCCTTTCCTTAAAAATTCATTAACTTTTCTGTATGGTTTTTCAAATACATCCTCCCGCATGAAGCATCTTCAATTGCCGCCCTGCCCGTGATGGTCTAAGCCTGGATGAGTTCAAACTGTCACATCGACACGTTTACAGGAGAACACCATGAGTAAAATTGGCATTAACGGATTTGGACGCATCGGACGTCTTGTTCTGCGCCGCCTTCTTGAAACCCAGGACAGTAATACCGTCGTCGCCATCAACGACCTCACCTCTCCCAAAGTGCTGGCCTACCTGCTCAGGCACGATTCCAACTACGGTGGCTTCCCGTGGAGCGTGGATTTCACCGAGGATGCGCTGATCGTTGACGGTAAAACCATCGCGGTCTATGCCGAAAAAGAGGCAAAGCACATTCCGTGGAAAGCCGCGGGCGTGGATATCGTTGTGGAGTGCACCGGCTTTTATACGTCTGAAGAGAAATCACGGGCGCACCTGGACGCGGGCGCGAAGAAGGTGCTGATCTCTGCGCCCGCGGGGGACATGAAAACCATCGTCTACAGCGTGAACGACGAGACCATTGACGCCAGTGATACCATTATTTCCGTCGCCTCCTGCACCACCAACTGCCTCGCCCCGCTGGCAAAAGCCCTGAACGATGCGTTTGAAATTAAGGTGGGCACCATGACCACCATTCATGCCTATACCGGTACCCAGGCGCTGGTGGATGGCCCGCGCGGGAAAGATCTTCGCGCCTCCCGGGCGGCGGCAGAGAATATCATTCCGCACACCACCGGCGCCGCCAAAGCCATTGGTCTGGTGATCCCTGCGCTCAGCGGCAAACTGAAAGGCCACGCCCAGCGCGTGCCGGTTAAAACGGGCTCCGTGACCGAACTGGTGGCCATTCTGGGCAAGAAAGTGACCGTTGAGGAGATCAACGCCGCGCTGAAAAAGGCCACTCAGGGCAATAAATCCTTCGGGTATACCGATGAAGAGATTGTGTCGTCAGATGTGATTGGCTCGCATTATGGTTCGGTGTTTGACGCCACGCAGACGGAGGTGTCAGAAGCGGGAGACCTTCAGCTGGTGAAAGCCGTTGCCTGGTATGACAACGAGTATGGGTTTGTGACGCAGCTGGTGCGGACGCTGGATAAGTTTGCGGCGCTGTGATTTTCCCCCCCCCC
>NZ_KV787902.1:0-87198 GCF_001807145.1 Enterobacter sp. HMSC16D10 | reverse complement strand
CACCCTAACCCTCTCCCCAAAGGGGCGAGGGGATTGTTCCGTGCCTAAATTATTTTACGTGCGCCCTTCAGGACAGGATCCTGCTGTAGCTGTTTCCACGCGGCCATGACGGCCTCGGGGAATTCAACGTGAGCAATATAATCCCGCCCGGCCGGGCCATAGCCGTTAGCGTCGTCATACAGGCGCGGCAGCTCCCCCATAACCAGTGAAAGGTAACGGTCAACGGGCCACAGCCCGGTGTGGTCCTCGCTGAATTCCACGCCCTCGTTACCGTTTTGCAGCGTCGGCGTAAACCCCGGATGGCTGACCCACTGCGGTGAATCGGGCTCATCACGACACACGCGGGCAAACGTCGCCATCGTGCGGCGCTGCATCGTCGGATCCTGCACCACCAGCACCCGCCCGGTCGTTCGATGATGCTGTTTCAGCATGTTCCAGCTAAAGCGCGCGTTTTCACCGCAGTTGGTGGAGCGATCCTCAACCCACAGACGCGCCTCGGGGATCTGCCAGAACGCCCGCGCAATGTCGGCAAGAATGCTCGCTTCGGCCCGCCCGGTGACCGGTACGGTGTGGTAACGCGGATGATTGCCAATGGCGGTATATAAAAAGCGGGTCGAATGGCCGATGCCGCCGCTGATCAGAAGCGGTACATCTCTCTGGGCGGCAATACGGCAGGCCGCGTCAATGGTTGGGATCACCGCGTTTCCGGCCAGAATCACCGCATCGACTTCCGGGCTCGGACGGGTCGCGCTCAGGTCGTCCTGCGCCAGCCATGCACCGACAGTATTGAAGGCCGCCAGCGTGGCATCCGCCAGAACGGGAAAATGGGGCTGAACCATGGTGAACTCCTCACGTTGTTGAAGCGCCGAATTTATCATTTTTCTGAAATAACCAGAAACATCCAAAAATCATCGGGTTGCACCTGCCTATTATGCTTTTGATTTCCAGCTCTACAAAACATTGTATTGTGCAGGCGTCATGAAAAAGCACCCAACGCTGCTTATTTCGCCGTGATCTGACCAGTTTTATCCCCCCTGCGCTTGCCAAAGACAACATCCAACCCTAAGTTGCTTAACAATTTCACAACCTTTTTTATCATCACAGGTTGCACCTGAAGCGCGCCAGGTGACACCTCTCTCATCATCAACGTGGCGGGGTTTCAGGTCATGACAGAACATGAAAGTACGACGACGGTGTTACGTAAAAATAAAAAGGTGTTAATCGCCAGCCTTACCGGGAGCGCCATTGAATGGTTTGACTATTTTCTCTACGGTACGGCGGCCGCGCTGGTCTTCAATAAGATCTTTTTCCCGATGGTCGATCCGGTGATCGGACTCATCCTCTCTTATCTCTCTTTCTCATTAACCTTCTTTATTCGCCCCATCGGCGGGGTACTTTTCGCCCACATCGGCGACCGCATCGGACGGAAAAAAACCCTCGTGCTGACCCTCTCTTTGATGGGAGGTGCAACCGTTATGATTGGCCTGCTGCCCACGTATGAGATGATTGGCCTCTGGGCGCCTGCGCTGCTGATCCTGATGCGCATCATTCAGGGGATGGGCATCGGCGGTGAATGGGGCGGCGCGCTGCTGCTGGCCTATGAATACGCGCCAGAAAAACGTAAAGGCTTCTTCGGCAGTATTCCGCAGGCGGGCGTCACCATCGGCATGCTGATGGCAACCTTTATCGTGTCGCTGATGACCCTGTTCAGCGAGGCGGATTTTCTCTCCTGGGGCTGGCGCATCCCGTTTCTGCTGAGCTCGGTGCTGGTGTTGCTCGGCCTGTGGATCCGCAAAGATATTGACGAAACGCCCGATTTTCAGAAAGTGAAAGCGTCCGGTCAGGTAGCGAAGGCCCCGCTGCGCGATACGCTGAAACATCACTGGCGTGAAGTGTTGATTGCCGCCGGTTTGAAGGTGGTTGAAACCGCGCCGTTCTATATTTTCTCGACCTTCGTGGTGAGCTATGCCACCAGCACGCTGACGTATCAGAAATCGCAGGCGCTGGAAGCCGTGACGCTGGGAGCCCTGGTGGCGACCATTATGATCCCGCTAATGGGGCTACTCTCCGATAAGGTAGGCCGTCAGCGCATGTACGCAATCAGCGTCTTCGTGCTGGGCCTGTTTATCGTACCGTGGTTTATGCTGCTCAATACCGGCACCACGTGGGGTATCGTGCTCGCGACGGTCATCGCCTTTGGCGTGTTGTGGGCCCCTGTCACGGCGGTACTCGGCACGCTGTGCTCTGAAATCTTTAGCGCAAACGTGCGCTACACCGGCATTACGCTCGGCTATCAGCTGGGTGCCGCGCTGGCTGGCGGTACCGCGCCGTTGATTGCCACCGGCCTGCTGGCAAAATACGACGGCGACTGGGTGCCGGTGGCCTGGTATCTTGCCGTCACGGTGACCATTTCTTTAATCGCGATTTTCTGCGCCAACCGCGTTAAGCGCGCCACTCTCATCCAGGCGCAGCCCGAACGTCTCTGACCCTTCCCGGCCCGTCCTGCGGGCCGCTCTTTTTCCTTAAATTTCCCTTCACCATTTGATTAACATGCGTAAATCATATTCACTTGAATTATCATTTGCGGGAGTCGTAGAATCGCTAGCCCGCTAATTATTCAATCATTTCTAAGGTAAACGACGTTATGCGCCTGCCCGAACGCGACCCTTATGCTCCTCGCGAGTGGCAGCCACATGAGAAACCCGCCCTGCTGGGTTCGCCCTCCACGCCCGAACACAGTACGCCAAAACGCATTGCCTATGGCGTCGTGGGCCTGCTGGTCTGCCTGACGGGCGCGCTGGGGAATGCGGTGGTAACCGCCAACCTGCAAAATTTGCAGGGGACCTTCGGCGCCTGGTCAACCGAAATCGCCTGGCTGCCCGCGGTTTATGTGATGACCAACATCTCCATCAACCTGCTGCTGGTTAAATTCCGCCAGCAGTATGGCCTGCGCGCCTTTACGGAAGGTTTTCTGGTGCTGTACGTGCTGGTCACCTTTTTCCACCTGTTCGTTAACGATCTCAGCTCGGCGCTGATGGTGCGCGCCGCGCACGGCATGGTGGCCGCCGCGCTCAGCTCGCTGGGGATTTACTATCAGATCCAGGCCTGGCCTGCGAAGCACCGCCTGAAGGCGCTGACCATCGGCATCACCGGATCGTCACTCGCCATCCCGCTGGCGCGCCTGTTTTCAACCGAGCTGCTGCAGCTGGACGAGTGGCGCGGGCTCTATTTCTTCGAGCTGGGACTGGCGCTGATCTCCCTGGCCTGCGTCATCGCCTTAAAATTACCGCCGGGCGACCGGCGCAAGGTCTTTGAGAAAAAAGACTTTATCACCTTCTTTTTACTGGCTCCCGGGATGGCCCTGCTCTGTGCCGTCCTCTCTCTGGGCCGCCTTGACTGGTGGTTCGAAGCGCCGTGGATCGGCTGGTCGCTGGCGCTATCGCTGGTGCTGATTGTCGCAGCCATCGTCTTTGAACATAACCGCAGCAACCCGCTGCTGAACACCCGCTGGCTGTCGAGCGGCAGCATCGTCCGCCTGGGGCTGATTATGCTGCTGATCCGTATCGTGCTGGCAGAGCAAAACACCGGCGTCATCGGCTGGCTGCAGTACGTGGGCTTACAGAACGAGCAGATGACGCATCTGGCGTGGTCCATTTTCGCCGGGATCGTCTGCGGGATTGTCACCAGCTGTCTCACCATCAAGCCGACGAAACTGGCGTGGCCAATCATCACGTCTCTGGCGCTGATGATTGTTGCCTCGCTGCTGGACAGCCAGTCCAACAACCTGACCCGTCCGGATCAGCTGATGGTAAGCCAGTTCCTGCTGGGCTTCGGCAGCGCCTTCTTCCTGGCACCCGCTATGCTGGCCGCCATTGGCGGGGTGATCGCCGACCCGCGTAACCTGGTCAGCTTCTCGGTGATGTTTGGCATGAGCCAGAACCTCGGTGGCCTGCTGGGCTCTGCGATCCTCGGCACCTTCCAGACCTGGCGCGAGAAATACCACTCCAGCCTGCTGGCGGACCAGCTCACCACGCTCAACCCACTGGTCAACGAGCGAATTCAGCTTTATACCCAAATGTACAAAAGCCTGATTGGCGACAGCGCGCTGCTGGGCACCCAGGCGATAACGCAGCTGCAAACGGTCACCGCGCTGGAGGCGAATATTCTGGCTTATAACGATACTTATCTGCTGACGGCGAGCATCGCTGCCGCCACGCTGGTCTGGATTTTATGGCGCTTGCTGCGCCTGCGCATCACTGCCCGTCTGGCGCTGAAGAACGCCACCGGCAACAAATAATTGAAAGAGTTCTGGAGAGTTTATGAGTCAGCAGGATGCCGCCAAAGAGCAGGCCAACACCCGCAAAAATGTGCGCATTGTTTCCGTTTTCACCGCCGCCGCCATCGGTATTGTCGGCGTGCTGGTGATCCTTTATGCGTGGCAACTGCCGCCGTTCACCCGTCACGCGCAGTTTACCGATAACGCCTACGTGCGCGGCCAGACGACGTTTATCAGCCCGCAGGTGAACGGCTATATCACCGAGGTGAAGGTTCAGGACTTTGTGCAGGTGAAAAAAGGCGACCTGCTGCTGCAGATCGATGACCGTATCTATCGTCAGCGGGTGCATCAGGCAGAGGCGCAGCTGGCGATGAAAATTGCCGCCCTGAATAACAACCTGCAGCAGCGTAAAAGCGCCGAAGCAACGATCGCCAAAAATGACGCCGCGCTGAAAAATGCCCGCGCCCAGAGCCTGAAAAGCCAGGCGGATTTAAAACGGGTGAAAGAGCTGACGGCGGAAGGCTCGCTTTCCATTCGCGAGCGCGACGCCGCGCTGGCCAGTGCCGCTCAGGGTAGCGCCGACATCGACCAGGCGAAAGCCGCCCTTGAGATGTCGCGTCAGGATCTGCAGACGGTGATTGTCAATCGCGGTGCGCTGGAAGCGGATGTTGAAAACGCCAAAGCGGCGCTGGAGCTGGCGCAGATTGACCTGCAAAACACCCGCATTGTGGCGCCGCGTGACGGCCAGCTCGGCCAGATCGCCGTGCGTCTCGGGGCCTACGTGACCGCCGGAACCCATCTCACCACCCTGGTGCCGCCGCAGCACTGGGTCATCGCCAACATTAAAGAGACCCAGCTCGCGGAGCTGCGCGTCGGCCAGCCGGTGAAGTTCACCGTCGATGCCCTGAACAACAAAGCGTATCAGGGCCGCGTGGAGAGCATCTCCCCGGCGACCGGCGTGGAGTTCAGCGCCATCACGCCGGATAACGCCACCGGGAACTTTGTCAAAATTGCCCAGCGTATTCCGGTGCGCATTGAGGTGCTCGGTAAGCCAGAGGACGCCGCGCTGCTGCGTCCGGGTATGTCGGTGCAGGTGACCATTGATACGCGGGAGGCGAAGCAATGATCCTTCGCCCGATAGCCGCGCTGGTGGCGGCGGTCATGCTGGCCGGATGCCAGTCCGTTGACGTCAAACCGGCGCAGCCGACGCTGCACATCCCCACCCAGTGGCGCACCGTCTCCGGCCCTGCCAGCCCGACGGAGCAGCTCTGGTGGCGTAATTTCCATGACAACCACCTGAACCGCTATGTGGATCAGGCGCTACAGCATAACAGCGACGTGCTGATCGCCCGCGAACGGATAAACGAGTATCAGGCGCGGGTCTATACGGCCGACGGCAGCCTGTTTCCCTCCCTCGACGCGGGCGTAACCGGGACGCGCGCCCGTTCACAATCCGCTGCGACCGGTCTGCCGGTTTACGGCACATTGTACAAAGGGAGCCTGACGGCAAGCTATGACGTGGATATCTGGGGCGTCAACCGCAGCACCTCGCGCGCTGCCGAAGCCTCGCTGGCGGCGCAAAAAGCCGCCGCCGCGGCCGCGGATTTGACCGTCGCCTCGTCTGTGGCATCCGGGTATGTCACCCTGCTCTCGCTTGACGAGCAGCTGAGGGTGACCGAGTCCACGCTGAAATCGCGCGAAGAGGCGTTTAACCTTGCGAAGCGTCAGTTTGAGACGGGCTACAGCTCGCGCCTGGAGCTGATGCAGTCGGATTCCGAACTTCGCTCAACGCGGGCGCAGGTGCCCGTGCTGCAGCACCAGATTGCACAGCAGGAGAATGCCCTCAGCCTGCTGCTGGGAAGCAACCCGGGCGACGTGGCGCGCAGTGAAAGCTTTGCGGCGCTGACGCCGCTAACGCTGCCGTCGCAGCTGCCTTCTACGCTGCTGAACCGCAGGCCGGATATCGTCCAGGCCGAACGCCAGCTGGTGGCGGCGGATGCCTCGCTCGCGGCGTCGCGCGCCAGCCTGCTGCCGTCGATCAACCTGACCGCGACAGGATCGGTTCAGGATCGCACCCTTTCCGGCCTGCTGGACAACCCGCTTCAGCTCTGGAGCGTCGGAGGCAGTATTCTCGCCCCGCTGCTGAACCGCCAGGCGCTGAATGCGCAGGTGGATATTTCTCAGTCCCAGCGTAACCAGGCGCTGTACGCTTATGAAAAAACCGTGCGTAACGCGTTTGCCGAAGTGAACAACAGCCTTGATGCGATAAGTCGCTATCAGGAACAGCTGACGGAGCTGCTTGCCCAGCAGGATGTGGCCCAGGAGACGCTGCGCATTGCGCAGAATCGCTATCGCAACGGCTACTCCTCCTATCTGGACGTACTGGACGCGCAGCGCACGCTGTTCTCGGTCCAGACCAGCGTCGTGCAGGTGAAAAATAACCTGCTGCTGGCGCAGATTGATTTGTATAAAGCGCTGGGCGGCGGCTGGGCCAATGTCTGAAGGCGCTTAACGGGCCTGGATTTCGTGACGTAGGCCGGGTAAGGCGCAGCCGCCGCCCGGCGATTCCCCCTCAGGAGACAATCTATGCAACAACAGTGGTCTGCAGTTGATAATTTCATGATTTCTTCGCTTATTCCTGACGATGACGTACTGAATCAGGTTCTGGAAAACAACAAACGCGCCGGGCTCCCCGAGCACGACGTAGCGGCCAATCAGGGGCAGCTCCTGGCGCTGTTCGTGCGCATGACGCAGGCAAGACGCATTCTTGAGATCGGGACGCTGGGTGCCTACAGCTCAATCTGGATGGCGCGCGCGCTGCCCCCGGACGGTAAGCTGATTACGCTTGAGGCCGATCCCACGCATGCCCGCGTTGCGCGCGAGAATATTCAGCTTGCGGGGTTAAACGAACGCATTGAATTAATTGAAGGCCCGGCGCTGAGCTCGCTGGAGAATTTCGGCGAGGTTCCGCCGTTCGACCTGATCTTTATTGATGCCGATAAGCCGAACAATCCCGGCTATCTGGAATGGGCGCTGCACTACTCCCGCCCCGGTACGGTAATTATCGGCGATAACGTGGTCCGTGATGGCGAAGTCATTAACGGCCAAAGCGACGATGCGCGCGTGCTGGGCGTGCGGCGTTTTATTGAAATGATGGGCGATAACCCGCGCTTAACCGCCACCGCGCTGCAAACGGTGGGGATTAAGGGATGGGATGGGTTTACGCTGGCGATTGTAGAACGATAACCAGCCGGGTGGCGGCTTTGCCTTACCCGGCCTACATTTCGCACTCGTAGGCCCGGTAAGCGCAGCGCCACCGGGCAAGGGTTTAACCTGAAATCAGCTCCATCGCCTGCAAAATACGCTTATCCGAAATCGGATACGGCGTACCGAGCTGCTGGGCAAAGAAGCTGACGCGCAGCTCCTCGATCATCCAGCGGATCGCCTGCACGTCTTCATCGTCGCGGCGCGCTGGCGGCAGCTTGTTCAGCCACTGCTGCCACGCCTGCTGCACGCTCTCCACTTTCAGCATCTGCGCGCGGTCGCGGTGCGGGTCGATAGCCATCTTCTCCAGCCGTTTTTCAATCGCCTGGAGATAGCGCAGCGTATCGCCAAGACGGCTAAAGCCGTTGCCGGTGACAAAGCCGCGGTAAACCAGCCCCGCCATCTGCGCCTTCACGTCCGACAGACCCAGCGCCATGGTCATATCCACGCGCCCTTTCAGACGCTTGTTGATATTGAACACGGTGGTGAGGATCTGCTCGACCTGTTTGGCAATCTCCACCACGGTGTCGTTCAGCTCCGCACGCACCTTCTCGTGAAGCTGAGCAAAGCCCTCTTCCGTCCAGACCGGGCCGCCCGCCTCGTGGATCAGTTTGTCCACGCCGCAGGAGATGCAGTCGTCAATCAGATCCAGCACCTTGCCGTACGGGTTAAAGTAGAGCCCCAGCTTGGCCTTGTTCGGCAGCTTCTCGTGCAGATACTTGATCGGCGAGGGGATGTTGAGCAGCAGCAGGCGACGCAGCCCGCGCCACATCATCTGCTGCTGTTCCTGCGGGTTATCAAACAGCTTGATCGCCACGCTGTCGCGCTCGTCCACCAGCGCAGGCCAGGCCTTGACCTTATAGTTACCGCGCTTCTGCTCGTAGCTTTCCGAAAGCTGGCCAAAGCTCCAGATGTGCAGCCCGCTCTGCTCGATGCCGTCGTCCGCCACCGCAGAGAGCGTCTCCTGGACTTTGCCTTTCAGCGCCTCTTTCAGCTCGCTCAGGGAACGCCCCTCCAGCAGCTTTTTATTTTTATCGTCCACCACGCGGAAGGTGATTTTCAGGTGATCGGGCACCTGATCCCAGTTCCAGTCGTCGCGGTCGATGGTCGTTCCGGTCATGCGGCGGAACTCGCGCTCCAGCGCGTCCAGCAGCGGCAGCTCCAGCGGCGTGACGCGGCCCAAAAACGCTTCCGCGTAGTTTGGCGCAGGCACAAAGTTGCGGCGCACCGGTTTCGGCAGGGATTTGATCAGCGCAATCACCAGCTCGCGGCGCAGGCCGGGGATTTTCCACTCGAACCCGCTATCGTCGACCTGGTTTAACAGCGGCAGCGGAATGTGGACGGTCACGCCATCCGCGTCGGCCCCCGGCTCAAACTGATAGGTCAGCCGCAGCTTGAGGTTGCCCTGATGCCAGAAGTTCGGGTAGTCGAGCTTGCTGACCGACTCCGCCCCCTCTTTAATCAGCATGCTCTTTTCGAAGTTGAGCAGGTCCGGCGTCTCTTTGCTGGCCTTCTTCCACCAGCTGTCGAAGTGGCGGGCGGAAATCACATCGTGGCTGATGCGCTGGTCGTAAAACTCGAACAGCGCTTCATCGTCCACCAGAATGTCGCGGCGGCGGGACTTGTGCTCAAGTTCCTCCACTTCCGCGCGCAGCTTCAGGTTTTCGCGGAAGAAGGCGTGGCGCGTCTGCCAGTCTCCCTCCACCAGCGCGTGACGGATAAACAGCTCGCGGCTGAGCGCCGGATCGATCTGGCTGTAGTTGACCTTGCGCGCGGCGACAACCGGCAGACCGTAAACGGTCACTTTTTCGGTCGCCATCACCGCGCCCTGCGCGCGCTCCCAGTGCGGTTCACTGTACGAGCGCTTAAGCAGATGTTGCGCCACCGGCTCCACCCATTCCGGATCGATACGGGCGGCAATGCGTCCCCACAGGCGGCTGGTTTCCACCAGTTCCGCGACCATGGTCCACTTCGGCGGCTTCTTGAACAGGCCAGAACCCGGGAAGATGGCGAAACGGGCGTTGCGCGCGCCGGTATACTCCTGCTTCTCGGCGTCCTTCATCCCAATGTGGGACAGCAGGCCGGTCAGCAGCGCGATATGGATTTCGCGGTACTCCGCCGGTTCGCTGTTCACCGGAATGCCCAGCTCTTTCACCACCTGGCGAAGCTGGGTATAGATATCCTGCCACTCGCGCACGCGCAGGTAGTTGAGGAAATCCACCCGGCACTGGCGGCGGAACTGGTTCGAAGAGAGCGCCTTCTGCTGCTCGCCGAGGTAGTTCCACAGGTTCACGAAGGCGAGGAAATCGGACTCTTTGTCGTGGAAGCGACGGTGCTTTTCGTCCGAGGCCTGCTGTTTGTCCATCGGACGCTCGCGCGGATCCTGAATGGAGAGCGCCGAGGTAATGATCATCGCCTCGCGCACGCAGCCGTGCTTTTGCGCTTCCAGCACCATACGCGCCAGGCGCGGGTCGACCGGGAGCTGGCTGAGCTGGCGGCCCAGCGGCGTCAGCTTATAAACCGTCGCCTGCTCGTCGGTGGTAATCGCCCCGAGCTCTTCCAGCAGACGCACGCCGTCCTGAATGTTGCGCTTATCCGGCGCTTCGACGAACGGAAACGCCGCGATGTCGCCCAGCCCCAGGGCGGTCATCTGCAGGATAACGGACGCCAGGTTGGTGCGCAGAATTTCCGGGTCGGTAAACTCCGGGCGCGACAGGAAATCGTCTTCGGAGTAGAGACGAATGCAGATCCCTTCCGACACGCGGCCGCAGCGGCCCTTACGCTGGTTGGCCGATGCCTGAGAGACCGGCTCAATCGGCAGCCGCTGGACCTTGGTGCGGTAGCTGTAGCGGCTGATGCGCGCCGTGCCCGGGTCGATCACGTATTTAATGCCCGGCACGGTGAGCGAGGTTTCCGCCACGTTGGTCGCCAGGACGATGCGGCGTCCGCTGTGCGGCTGGAAGACGCGGTTCTGTTCGCTGTTGGACAGGCGGGCATACAGCGGCAGGATCTCGGTGTGGCGCAGGTCGCGCTTGCTGAGCGCGTCGGCGGTATCGCGGATTTCGCGTTCGCCGCTCATGAAGATCAGGATGTCGCCCGCGCTTTCGTTATCCAGCTCGTCAACGGCATCGAAGATGGCCTGCAGCTGGTCGCGCTCGGTATCATCCGCCTCTTCCACAATCGGGCGATAGCGCACTTCCACAGGATACGTGCGACCTGACACCTCGATAATCGGCGCATTGTTGAAGTGCTTCGAGAAGCGCTCCGGATCGATGGTCGCGGAGGTGATGATCACTTTCAGATCCGGGCGACGCGGCAGCAGCTCTTTCAGGTAGCCGAGCAGGAAGTCGATGTTCAGGCTGCGCTCGTGCGCTTCGTCAATGATGATGGTGTCATACTGCATCAACAGGCGATCCTGCTGGATTTCCGCCAGCAGAATACCGTCGGTCATCAGTTTGACCATGGTGTTGTCGCTAACGTGATCGCTGAAACGGACCTTGTAGCCGATGCAGCCGCCCGGCTCCGTCTGCAGCTCTTCGGCAATACGGTTGGCAACGGTGCGCGCCGCCAGACGACGCGGCTGGGTGTGGCCAATCAGGCCTTTGATCCCGCGTCCCAGCTCCATACAGATTTTCGGCAGCTGGGTGGTTTTCCCCGAACCGGTTTCACCCGCCACAATCACCACCTGGTGGTCGCGTACGGCCTCAAGGATGTCCAGTTTCTTCTGGCTGACGGGCAGGTTTTCCGGGTAGGTAATCGCCGGGCGCGCAGCTTCGCGCAGCACAACCTTCCCTGCCGCCTGTTCAATCTCTTTCGCCATCTCCTGGTAAATGGCCTGTTGAGCATCAGGATTTTTAACCTTCTTGACGCCGTGCAGACGGCGGGCGAAGCGCTGTTTATCGCGCAGCGTCAGAGAATCGAGCTGTTGCAGGAGCATCGGGAAGGTGAATTTTTGTTGTTCTGTCATAGCGTTAAAGGGCAGTACACGCCCTGATAAACTCTCTTTTTAATGATTGCTATAGAGTACCACACTGACGCCTTTCGTGCCTTATTCAAAAAATTCGAACATAGGCTTCGATATATTGCGCTATCTCTGTGGCAGGATTGTGAATAGAGTGTCAACAAGCAACGGGGCAACCCCCTTCAATCAAATGCAACAACAGGAATCACCCATGAGCAAAGTATTAGTTTTGAAATCCAGCATTCTGGCAGGGTACTCTCAGTCTGGTCAGCTGTCTGATTACTTCGTTGAACAGTGGCGTGAACAGCATTCTGCTGACGAAATCACCGTGCGTGACCTGGCTGCAAACCCCATTCCTGTGCTCGATGGCGAGCTGGTTGGCGCGCTGCGCCCAAGCGATGCGCCGCTGAGCCCGCGTCAGCAGGAAGCGCTGGCCCTGTCCGACGAGCTGATTGCTGAACTGCAGGCACATGACGTCATCGTCATCAACGCCCCAATGTACAACTTCAACATCCCAACCCAGCTGAAGAACTACTTCGACCTGGTGGCGCGCGCTGGCGTAACCTTCCGTTACACTGAGAACGGCCCTGAAGGTCTGGTAAAAGGCAAACGCGCTATCGTGCTGACCAGCCGCGGCGGTATCCACAAAGATACCCCAACCGACCTGGTTGCGCCGTACCTGAGCCTGTTCCTGGGCTTCATCGGTATCACTGACGTGAACTTCGTGTTCGCGGAAGGTATCGCTTACGGTCCGGAAGTGGCGACCAAAGCGCAGACCGACGCGAAAGCCGCCATCGACAGCCTGGTTGCAGCGTAAGACTTCACCCTCTCACCGCCCGGTGGGAGGGTTTTTCTTTTCTCCCGCATTTCGTTATCATCCGCTCCCACTCTCCAGCCGGGCGGCCTGATGTCTGCGATCATTGATTCTTTTATTGCCCCACCGTGTCACGATGACATTCAGATCCTCTGGCAGGATGAACATCTGCTGCTGATCGACAAGCCTTCCGGCCTGCTCAGCCTCTCGGGCAAACATCCGCAAAACCTCGATTCCGTCCACTATCGTCTGGTTCAGGCGTTCCCGGGCTGCACGCTGGTGCACCGTCTGGATTTTGGCACGTCCGGGCTGATGGTGGTTGCGCGCAATAAGGCCATCAACTCGGCACTGTGCCAGCAGTTCAGCCAGCGCAGCGTGGAGAAAGTCTACAGCGCCCTGCTTTGCGGCCACGTGGAAAATGATGAAGGGGTTATTGACGCCCCGATTGCCAAAGACCCGGCGCTGTTCCCGCTGATGTCGATCTGCGCCAACACCGGTAAACCCGCCCGCTCCCGCTACCAGGTCGTGGAACGGTTTTATCAGGGGGCGGGATTACCGTTAACGCGGGTGAAACTGATCCCGGAGACCGGGCGAACCCATCAGCTGCGTATTCACTGCCAGCAGCTGGGGCACCCGATTCTGGGTTGCGATCTGTATGGCGGTCTTGACGTGCCGGGCGCTGAAGACGCGCCCCGGCTGATGCTGCATGCCAGCGAGCTGAATTTTATTCATCCCGCGAGCGGCGAGCCGGTTAGTGCCCGCCACGCCGCCCCGTTCTGAATGTGGTTTACCACATCAAATCGTCAGGGATTTTGAAGTCCGCGTACGGATCGTCTTCGTCCTGCTCTTCCTGACTAAGCGCGCTGTTTAACACGATGCTGTCGGCATCGCGCTGGGCAATTTTATCGGCCACTACCGCCGGGATAATCGCGTATTCACAGTCGCCGCTGGCGTTGATGAACAAGCGGGCAATCGCCAGACGGCCGTTGATCAGCTGAGCCTGGGTTTGCTTGTCCACCTCGATTTTTTTGATCAGATTACCGTCGGTGAAGTTAAAGGTAATGTTGCCCCTTGAGACGGTGATGCGGTTCATCTCGATCAGCTGCTTCACCTGCGCCTTAAACTCTTTCGCCAGCACGGCCTGCTTCTGCTGCTCGCTCAGCAGCTTGTCACGCTCGATCTGCGCCTTCTTGTTCTCTTCTACCGCTTCCCGAGCCTCACGCGCCTGAACGCGTGATTTCTTTGCCGTGCGCTGCACTTTCGCCGCTTTCTTGCTGCTGACGAGGCCCGCTTTCAGCATCTGCTCTTGTAAGGTGAGTTTTGTCATGATTGTTTCTAAACCGGTTGGAAATTTTGGGGATTATAGCGGGAATTGCGGAGCGTGTGCCAGAGAAGCAGGCATGGCGTTTTGCTGCCGGAGTCTGGTTCATTCTTCATGCAGCTTCTACGAATGGTAATGCGTGAATAGTGGTTAAAAATTACCAGGTCATTTTCTTAAAAAATGAGCCGTTCATAAATATGATGTGAGGTTTATATCTGTACCCACTACAGGCGTTGGTATATTCATAGCGCATTTCAGGAGACTGTGATTTACATTTTTTGTCTGCTTCTATTCATGAACAGCACTGAATTGTTAAAAATTCACTGTGTTCATCGGTTGATTTTTAAACTGTCGAGGCGGAGAATCCACACAAAAATAAAGGATAAGGATTTCATATGTTTCGACTCTACAGGTCACATGAATTAACACGGCGATTAGACCCTGAAGATTTTCAATATATTCTGACGCCTGCGGGCTCGCTGAGAGAGGCATGTATTTATTACGATCTCTCTTATGAAGCGAACGGTCACAGTCTTACTTTTGGTCTCCCCAAGAAAAAATATAGCGTATCCCCACATCAAAGACCGTATGAACGCAGGTATCGCAGCGACGCAGATCCCATTTATGACGAAGTAAAACACGAGCTGAAAATTGGTTGGCTTGTTGGTGTGGATACCTCCAGGCGCTGGAGCAGCGACCGGAACCCGTTTTATATCGACAATAACGGCGAGCTAATTTTTACCCCTACTTCCTCATCGTGGCATGCATGGTATAAGGACGAAATCCTGAGTGCCTACCGGCACGTTATTGCCGATCGGCAAGGCAGGAAGCCCGCTCCTACTCAACGGATGCATTATGATTATTACGCGCCAACCTCTGCACCGTCGGAGAAAACGCTGAACAGTAAAGCTGTGGGTCGTCTGCTCGCCGCTGGTGGTATTTATAACGGCAATATTACAGGGTTTCATGAAACCGCGCTGCAGCTTGGCGGAGATGCTCCAGCAGGTTATGAGCAAGTCATGAACAACAAAGGGTTAATCATTGCGAGCGCCTCCGTTGCGGCAGGATTAACAATGGGCAGGTTAAATCCTTTAAGCGAAATAGATGAAATATCGGGGCTCAGTAAAATACCAGCATTTGAGAGCCCATATGTAAAAGGTTTCACCTCTCAGAGCGGCACACTAGTGAATGCTGAACACGCGGTTGTCGACCCGAAAAAACTCGCGGCTTATGCTTTAGATTCAACACATCCTACTGGAGGACACAAAGCCCGAGTGTTTGAGTCAGCGCTGGGATACAACCCAACTAATGCAGATGTTTTAGCCGCAAGAATTCAGGACGGCGTATTATTGGCCCCAGCAAAAGTTTTGCAGGCAAATAGTTACGGTCAAACAATGGCTGTCGAAATGCCCATTTTAGGCGTCAACGGTGAAACAGCAATCGTGCGTACTGGCTGGATGTATGAAACAGACGCGTTAGTTCCTCGCCTGACAACCCTATTCGTTAAATGAGAAAATACAAATGAAAAGAGCCGAATTAGACGTTGTGGTTTTAGGAGAGGATTTACCGAATGAAGGGCTGGTAAAAGGGACTATTGGTACGATTGTTATGGTTTTCAATACCCCGACGCTGGCCTATCTTGTCGAGTTTTGCGACGAAGAAGGAAGAACAATAGCAATGCCTGCTTTGCTTCCCGCTCAGTTGAAGAGTTATTTCACCCCAAATATCCTTAAAACATTGCTGGTTGACAATAATTTCCCCGTAGCGAACCCAGTAGATCCAGACGTAATAGCAGATTTGATGCGCAACGCCGCCCCTGCTGAATGGGATGCTCAGAAGAGAAGAGTTTACGAGGATATCCAACGCCTGATGATTAACCGGCTGGACTACTCTGGTATGTTCGAAATCATGGATGGACTTGAGTATAACGGTTTGACGCTGTACAGCCTGGCGCAGGCGGAAAACGGTGAACCCGTATGGTCGAATATCTACATTCGAAACGTTGAAATACGTGACAACGACATCTATGTTGATCCAAACCTTTCTGACAAGGTACTCATTGGTGAAGATGCTATGTCCGTGTTTGCCTACAACTTCAAAGATGACTGTTTCGAGATCCGTGATAAGGCATCGACCGAATTTGCCATTGAATCACATGTTAACTTCAGCGAAATGTTGTCCGCGCTGATTGATACAATGAACTGAAATCCGCAACATCCATTGCTGGTTGTAATTGCAACCAGCCTATTTCTTCCCAGCGCCGCCTGAACAATCACGAAGCAGATAACCATCGCAGTCCGTTCATGAACTTCCCTCATGTTGCATTGAAATTAAGTCACTTCCCCTGCGCCACGGGCTCAGGCATAAATTATGCATTGGTAACTTCTTAGCAACATGAACTTAGGATGCATAACCACAATGAGCAAAGCTTTCACATATACCCTTAAGCGCAGTTGCTTCGATGAGAATTACAACCCGTCAGAAAATACGCGTACGACCACCAACTTCGCCAACCTGGCGCGCGGAGAAAAGCGTCAGGAAAACCTGCGCAATACGCTGGTGATGATCAACAACCGCTTTAACGCCTTAGCGCGCTGGGATAACCCAAACGCCGATCGCTATGCGGTTGAGCTTGAAATCATCTCTGTCGATTTGAATATTGGCGCGGAAAAGCCGTTCCCGGCCATTGAGATTCTGCAAACCACCATTGTCGACAAGAAAAACAACCAGCGTATCCCTGGGATCGTCGGGAATAACTTCTCGTCTTACGTGCGGGATTATGATTTCAGCGTGCTGCTGCTGGAGCACAACAAGAACCAGCAGCACTTCAGCATTCCGGAAAAATTTGGCGAACTGCACGGCAATATCTTCCGCCATTTTGTGAGTTCACCGGAATACAAAGAGAACTTCACAAAAGGACCGGTGATTTGCCTGAGCGTCTCCAGCAAAGATACCTATCGCCGCACCGGTAACCAGCACCCCGTGCTGGGCGTTGAGTACCAGCCGGATGGCGAATCGCTTACGGAGCAGTACTTCGCGAAGATGGGCCTGAGCGTGCGCTACTTCATGCCGGAACACAGCGTGGCGCCGTTCGCGTTCTTCTTTACCGGGGATTTGCTGAGTGATTACACCGACCTCGAACTGATCGCCACCATCAGCACGATGGAGACGTTCCAGAAGATCTATCGCCCGGAAATTTATAACGCCAACTCGGCGGCCGGGCTGTGCTACCGACCGGATCTGAACCAGCAGGATCACTCCTTAACCAAAATTGTGTATGACCGGGAAGAGCGAAGTCGTCTGGCGATTGAACAGGGTCGGTTTACCGAAGAGTACTTTATTAAGCCTTACAAACACATTCTTGAGCAGTGGTCTGATAACTACACGCTTTAATACATTAAAAAAGGTCTTTTATTATGAAAACATTGCTCCCGACTTCAACGGCTGGCAGCCTGCCAAAGCCGACCTGGCTTGCGCAACCTGAGACGCTCTGGTCACCGTGGAAGTTACAGGATCAGGAACTGCTGGCAGGCAAGCAGGATGCGCTGCGCCTGTCTCTGGATGAGCAGATCCGCGCGGGAATCGATATCGTCAGCGACGGGGAACAGACCCGCCAGCACTTCGTCACCACCTTTATTGAACACCTGAGCGGCGTCGATTTTGAGAACCGCCAGACGGTGCGCATTCGTAACCGCTATGACGCGAGCGTGCCGACCGTGGTTTCCGCGGTTGCGCGCCAGAAACCGGTCTTCGTCGACGATGCAAAGTACCTGCGCCAGCTCACGGACAAGCCGATCAAATGGGCCCTGCCGGGGCCGATGACCATGATCGACACCCTGTATGACGCGCACTATAAAAGCCGCGAAAAGCTGGCCTGGGAATTTGCCAAAATCCTCAACCAGGAAGCGCGAGAGTTAGAGGCCGCAGGCGTGGACATTATCCAGTTCGATGAACCGGCGTTTAACGTCTTTTTTGATGAGGTCAACGACTGGGGCATCGCCGCGCTGGAGCGCGCCATTGAAGGGCTTAAGTGCGAAACCGCGGTCCACATCTGCTACGGCTACGGCATCAAGGCCAATACCGACTGGAAAAAGACGCTCGGCTCGGAGTGGCGCCAGTACGAAGAGGCCTTCCCTAAGCTGCAGACCTCTAACATCGACATCATCTCCCTGGAGTGCCACAACTCCCGCGTGCCGATGGATCTGCTGGAGCTGATCCGCGGTAAAAAAGTGATGGTTGGGGCGATCGATGTGGCAACCAACACGGTTGAAACGCCGGAGGAAGTGGCCGATACGCTGCGAAAAGCGCTGCAGTTTGTCGACGCCGACAAGCTCTATCCGTCAACCAACTGCGGCATGGCGCCCCTCTCCCGTCAGGTTGCCAACGGCAAGCTTAGAGCACTCAGCGCTGGCGCAGAAATTATCCGCCGGGAGCTTGGCGCGTAATCCCCTTACGCTGCCAGTACGGCGGCGTACCAAAGCGCTCGACGTAATAATCAATCACCGCCCTGACGTTCAGGGGCGGATGTCGGGCATCAGGGTAGATCGCCGCGATAGCCTGTTGTTCCGTAGTGATGGCGCACTCCAGCGCGGGCAGGAGCGGAATCAGCTCACCGCGCTGGAGCGGCTCGCTCACCAGCCAGTCCGGAAACAGCACAATCCCCATCCCGCCAAGCGCCGCAGCCAGCAACGCTTCCGCATTATTCGAGGTCATCAATGGCGTCACGGGATAGTGTGTCCACGCCTCGCCCGCCCTGCGCAACAGCCAGCGGTTAGGCCCTGACGATCCGCGATACACCAGGCAATGATGGCGGTTCAGATCGTCCGGCACTTCTGGCGCACCGTGTTTACGCACGTAGTCTGGCGACGCGGCCAGATGGTACACCTGCTGCCCAAACACCCGCGCGCGAAACGACGAGTCCGTCAGCACGCCAATGCGGAAGATAAGATCTGCCGCATCACGGTGGGGGTCAATGAAATCATCGGTCAGCGTCAGCTCTACGCTCAGGCGAGGATAGCGTGCCGACAGGCCGGGAAGTCCTGGGGCTATGTGCTTCTGGCCGAAAAACACCGGTCCGTTAATGCGGATCGCACCGGACGGCTCCACCGCACGCGCGTCCAGCTCCCGGCGCGCCTCTTCAAGATTCTCCGCCATCGACCGGGCGTAGCGAATAAACAGATGACCGCTTTCCGTGGGAATGACGGCCCGCGTATTGCGATAGAAAAGCTGCTGCCCGAGCGCATCCTCGAGCTGGTGGATCACGCGCGATATCTGCGAGGCCGATATCCCCTGCCGCCGCGCCACGACGGAGAAGTTCTGCGCTTCATACACGTCGATAAAGATCAGCAGCGCGCGGATGTTGATGTTGCTGGCGTCAACCATTAATGCATATCCTGCAAAGGTGTTTGTAGCATTATGGCATTTTTCTCATTGCACAACCCACGTAATCTTCTTCGCCTGAAAACGGAGGAAGAAGAATGCAGTTGGTTTTGATTTTACTGGTGATTGCTGGCGGGATGGGCCTCTCCGTCGAGGCGGGACTGCTGGGCCCCCTGGGGGGAAAAGTCGGGGATTTATGGGCGACGTTCAGCATTTTTGGCGTCGGCGCCGCGCTGACGTTTCTGCTGATGCTGTTTTTCAGCCCGCGCAACAGCCCGTCGTTTTTCGCACAGCCCGGCTGGCAGCTCCTCGGCGGGGTGCTGGGTCCGATCTACGTCGTCATACTGACGCTCGCCACGCCGACTATCGGCATTGCGCTGACGATGATTGGCATTCTGGCAGGTCAGGTTTTTAAAAGCCTGATCATTGACCACTTTGGCCTGCTGGGTACGCCGCACAGGAAGATAAACGCAAGACGCATCGTGGCGCTGGTTTTTATTATTGCCGCACTGGTACTGGTCGCAAAGGGGTAAACACATGACACTGATGATGATAATTCTGGCCATCTGCGGCGGCGCGACGCTGAGCATACAGGCCGCCATTAACGGCCAGCTCGGCAGCAGCGTGGGCGTTTTCAAGAGCGCGTTTCTAACGTTTTCCGTCGGCGCGCTGGTGACCGCCCTGCTCATTTTCTTCTTTGAGCCTAAGCAGGCGGTCACGCTGCTGGACGTGCCGAAATGGCAGCTCCTCGGGGCGATGTTTGGCGTGCCCTATATCGTGATAATGGTGCTCGCCGTACAGCGGATCGGCACCGCTGTCGCCACGGTGGCGGTGATATTCGGCCAGCTCGCCATGAGTATGCTGATTGATAACTTTGGCTGGCTGGGCAATCCCGCCATTTCGTTTTCACCGAGCCGTCTGAGCGCGGTGGTATGCCTGGGGATTGCCCTGTACTTCATCTACTCCAGCAGCAAAACCGGCAGCGTCCGCGACTAAGCTGAGGTCTTACGGGTAAAGAACAGCGTCACCGTGGCGACGGTGACGCCCAGTTTCTTCATCTCGGTTTTATTAAACAGATGGTTCTCATCCTGCAGGTACATCCAGTCGTCAAAGTTCAGTAGCCAGGTGCTGCCGTTGGCCTTCACGTTCATGCTGTAATGCCAGTTGAACGCGTTGCCGGCGGCCTGCCCCGTTGCTACCCCTTCAATATCCCCCGCCGTGCCTTCGTAGCGATCGTTCCCCACGCGGCGGATATGCCAGACCCGCTGCTGCTTCTCACCGTCGTCATAAACGAAGTGCTCGTTCAGCGTCAGCGTATCGCCAATCACATCCCCGGCAATCTCAACGTGAAAGCGGCGGATCTGCTTGCCGCTGCGATCCTGTACCATCCCCCACGCTTCGGTTTTGCCCTGGAAGTAATGGAAGATATCCAGCCGCGGCTGCTGCTGGCGATACTCGGTCACCTCCGTGCTACAGCCTGCCAGCAGCATCGTCAATGCCAGCGCCATCATCAGGATACGTTTCATTTTTGGCCTCCGATTAACTGCTGACGCAGCTCAGGGTATTGCGTACGAGGGTCGAGCCAGATGGCCAGGAAGCGGGTGCTGAACGCTTCTGACTGACGCGGTCCGAGTGGAATAAAGGCTTTTTGCGCCGCTGACGCGCGATACCAGAACTGCCCCTGCCCGTCGTCGAGCACAAACGCCAGCTGTGCGCCCGGCCGGACATCCGGCCACAGAGAGCGCAGCATCTGTAACCAGGCTTCGCTTCGGGGTTCCCGTTGCAGGATCCCCTGCGCCTGCCACTGGTCGCGGGTCGCCTCGACCAGCTCATCGCGATCGATATCGCGCGCATAGGTAATAATCAGCGCCTGATCCTGGTTCTCCCGACCGTAACGCCCGTCCGGCGTACGCAGCTGGGAGGTATAGACGGTGAATGGCCCCCAGGTGAGTGTGGCATCACCCACCTTCCGCCACGCCAGCCAGTCGGCGGCCTGAGCAACAGGAACAACCAGCGTCAGACAAAGCAACAAAACCGCAGCTCTCATTTTTGTCTCCCCATCAGCAGGTGGAAAAACAGCATCAACACCAGCCAGCCCGGCGCCATCCAGCTGATGACGATAAAGGTCGGCTCCAGAAACGTGATGGCACCCAGCCGCTCGCCAATCAGGTACGCCACCGGCCCTCCCACGGCGGCCAGCAGGGTGAGCAGCCAGCCGGGCAACGTGGTGGTGCGCGTAAGCTGCGTCCAGACGGTGGCGAACATCAGCCATAATGCCACCATCCATAGCGGCATCAGGGCATCACCCGTGAAGGCGATCAGCCCCGTCAGCGCCCAGAGCGTATCCAGCAAACTGCCCGCCGCGGCCAGCCCAATGGCGTAAAAACGGTATACAGACGGCAAGAGCAGGCACGCCAGGATCGCCAGCGCGAGCCAGATAATCAGGCCCTGTTCGCGAAAGAGCACCACCAGCGCCCAGTAGAGATCGAACGCGACGGCCAGCAGGAAGACCTGAAGATATCGTCTCATACGCGCTCTGCGGTCAGCTGCACCACGCTGATGGTGCGGGCGTTAAACCCGGCTTCACAGTAGCCAAAGTAATAAAGCCACATGCGGCGGAACCGCTCATCAAAGCCGAGCTTTTCAATCTCCTGCCAGGCGTGGACAAAGCGCTGCCGCCAGTGCGCCAGCGTGCGGGCGTAGTCCGGCCCCATGTCGAAGAGATTGCGCACCACGAAATCGGTGTGGCGCGTCATCAGCTCGTTCATGGCGGTGATGCTCGGCAGGAAGCCGCCGGGGAAAATGTAGCGCTGAATAAAATCGACGCTTTTGCTGTAGTCGCGATAGCGCTGGTCCTGAATGGTGATGGCCTGAATCGCCATTCGTCCACCCGGGCGCAGCCGCGCCTGACAGGTCCGGAAGAATGTAGGCAGATAGCGCTGCCCGACGGCTTCAATCATCTCTATTGAGACCAGCTTGTCGTACTGCCCGGTGAGGTCGCGATAGTCGCAGAGCAGCACCTCAACACGATCCTGCAACCCGGCGCGGGCGATCCGCTCGGTTGCCCAGACGTATTGCTCCTGCGACAGCGTGGTGGTCGTCACCCGACAGCCATAATGACGGGCCGCGTATTCCGCCATCGCCCCCCAGCCGGTGCCGATTTCCAGCAGGTGGTCGGCCTCGCTAAGCGCCAGCTGGTCGCACAGGCGCGCCATTTTGGCCTGCTGAGCCGTCGTGAGATCCTGCTCGTCTGCGGTAAAGAGCGCGCTGGAGTAAAGCAGTTCCCTGTCCAGAAAATGGGCATAGAAGGTGTTGCCCAGGTCGTAGTGGGCGGCAATATTTTCACGCGCCTGAGCGCGGGAGTTACGCCGCGTCCAGTGGCGCAAACGCTCCAGCGGTCGGCCAAGCAGCCGGAACCCTTTCTCAAGACGGCCAAGCACCTCGCCGTTGAGGGCCAGGATTTGCAGAAGCGGCGTGAGCTGCGCGGTTTCCCATTCGCCGTCCATCCAGGCTTCAGCGGCGGCAAGGCTCCCGCCCGTTAAGACGCGCCAGTAGACGGCGGGCGTGAGGATCTGCACGTCGGCGTGCAGCGCGGAGGATGTCTCGCCAAAATGGAAGGTCTGCGCCCCTTCACGCAGGGTGAGCGAACCACCGCGGATGCCGCTTAACAGACGAAACAGCAGCCATCGCGCGAGGCGGACGTTGCGCGGGATATCGGGTTCTAACGCAAAGACGGGATCGGTCATGAGCGTTCACTCCTGCTGACGGGATGGTTATACAGCGGCACGCGCTTGAGCCACAGCCTCAGCGCCTGCCAGTAAATGGCGAAAACGGTTTTCAGGGTCATAAGCGGGATGCGCAGCAGCAGCGCGCGCAGTGCCGGACGGGTCAGCGGCTCCCGGCGCAGGGCGAGCGTGGCGTCGAACACCTTCGCTTCCTGATGATTTTCAATGTGCATATGCAGCGTGTTATCCGGATCGTTGAAGCGCCAGTGGTAGATCATGTCCATCGGGTTGAAGGGGGAAACGTGAAACGCTTTTTCCGTGGGCTGGGTATGTTGCCCGTCGACCGCGTAATAATGACGCTCGTTCCACGGCGTGTTGCGAACCTCCGCCAGTACCCAGCGCAGAGTCCCCTTCCCGTCATAGCAGTAGTAAAAGTTGACCGGGTTAAAATGAAACCCGAAATACCGCAACTGCGTCAGAAGCATGACCCGCCCGTCCGGCCGTTCCCCGGTCAGGCTCTTCAGCCTGCTGAGCACGTTCTCTTTGAGCGGCGTGCCGAGCGGATAGTCCGCGTCATGGAACGCGGCGGCGGCAAAGCGATTGCGGCGCACGCCGACGGACGCCAGCAGCGGCAGCTCATCAAGATCCAGCCAGGCCATAAAGACGCTGTAGCGAAATTCATGGGTTTTCGGCTGAAGGCGGCGGTGGCGCAATACGCCGTGATAGAGGCAGCTGTTCATCTCAGTTCCCCTCTCCGGCCGCTATCGCGTTGACCACGTCCAGCGCGCTGCGCACGCCGTCTTCATGAAAACCGTTGTACCAGTAAGCCCCACAGTACCAGCTCCGCTGGTGACCGTTGATCTCGCCGCGCCGCGCCTGCGCCCGCCAGCTTTGCGGATTAAACAGCGGATGCTCATAAACGAAGCGTTGCAGAACGAAGCGTTCATCCACCGGTGCGTCCGGGTTAAGGGTGACGCAGAACAGCGGACTGCCCGCAGGCAGCCCCTGCAGAATGTTCATGTTGTAGGTCACACAGGCGCTGGCCTGCTCCTGCGCGCTCAGCCGGTAATTCCAGCTCGCCCAGGCGCGCGGCCGCACCGGCAGCCAGCGTGGGTCGCTGTGCAACACCACCTCGTTGCGCTGCCAGCCGATATCGCCCAGCACCTCGCGCTCTGCGGAAGTCGGGTCGTCAAGCATCGCCAGAGCACTGCCGGAGTGGCAGGCAAATATCACCTGGTCGAAGGTATGGCTGCCGTTTTCAAGCTGGAGCGTGACCCCGTCCTCGTGGCGGCTCACCCGCTGCACCGGTGAATTGAGATGCAGCGTCAGCCGATCGCCCAGTTTGTCCAGCATCGCGCGGATATACTCTCGCGAGCCGCCCGGCACCACGTACCACTGCGGGCGATGGGTGATATCCAGCAGACCGTGATTTTGGAAGAAACGTAAAAAGAGCGGCAGCGGGAAACGCTTCATCTCCTGCAGCGAAGATGACCAGATGGCGGCCCCCATCGGCAGAATATAGTGGCGCGCAAAAAACGGCGTAAAGCCATGCTGGTCCAGAAACGTCTGCAGCGTGGCGTTCGGGTCCACTTCCCCGTCCAGGGCCTGTTTTGCCAGACGATTGAAGCGGACGATTTCACCGAGCAGCCGCCAGAATGTCGGATTGACGAGATTTCGGCGCTGGGCAAACAGCGACGTCAGGGTGTGGCCGTTGTATTCCAGCCCCGTCTCGGGGTTGTGTACTGAAAAGCTCATCTGGGTTTTTTGCCCGCTGATACCCAGCTCGCTGAGCAGGCCCATAAAGCGCGGATAGGTGCGGTCGTTGTAGACGATAAACCCGGTATCGATCGCGTATGTCCCCTGTGGCGTCGTCACGTCAACCGTTGCGGTATGGCCGCCCGGCGTGGCTCCCGCTTCAAACAGGGTCACCTGATGGTGCCCGGCCAGTCGCCAGGCGCACGTCAGCCCGGCAATGCCGCTGCCGATAATTGCAATGTTCATGAACGCACCATCCTGCGCAGCAGCGTGCGCTGAAGAAAAGCAGGCAGCCCTGAGAGCAGCCGCAAAATGAAGCCAAATCCGGCAGGAAACGCGATGTGCATTTTCCCGGCCGCCAGCCCGATACGGATCGCCTTCACCGCCTCATCGACGGTCACCCGACCCGGCATGGCAAAATCGTTTTTCCGCGTCAGGGGCGTATCGACGAAGCCCGGAGAGACAACCGTGACGGTAATCCCTTTTGGCTCCCAGTCCAGGCGCAGGCTTTCGGCAAACCAGCTCAGCGCCGCTTTGGACGCACCGTAGGCCTCTGCGCGGGGGAAAGGCAGCCAGTGGGCCATCGAGCTCACCAGCACCACGCGGTTGCCTCGAACCAGCTGCGGCTGCAGCGCCTCAAGGCAGTTCACCGGCCCGAGGAAATTGGTGTTCATGACCCGCTCCACCAGCGCTGCATCCACCACGCCACCGTCGAGGTATTCGCAGGTACCGGCGCAGAGAATAATCAAATCGGCGTAGCTGCCGGTCAGCGCCTGTCGGCAGGCCTCCCGGTCCGTCATATCGAACAGGCGAACGGTGAGATTGGGGCAGGTCTGATGCAGCGCTTCCAGACGCGCCGGATCGCGCCCGCAGGCAATCACATGATAGCCGTCAGCGGAGAAGGATTTCGCCAGCCCGGCGCCAATGCCCGAACTTGCACCGGTAATCAGTACCGTCTTCATGATTTGACCCTCCGCTTCACGCCGCGTACCGCCCAGCCCAGCAGAGGAAGATGTTCGTAGATCATCTCTCCCGCATCGTAGTAGTCGCGCTGGTGGGTGATGAGATCGTTTTCCGTCTCCACCACCGAGCACCCCGGCAGATCGAGCGGTTCGCCTCCGGCAATGCGCGGATGCGACCAGTGCATCACCCAGGTGACAACAAACCGGTTCCCGCTGCAGAGCGGCGGGTCGATAGAAAAACGGCAGTTCTCGACGTTGGCCAGCAGATGGGTGAAATAGCGCTGAAGCGCAAAGATACCGTCGTGCTCGCCGAACGGATCGACAAGCGTGGCATTTGAATGGTAAAGCCCGACCAGCGCGGACGGCGGCTGGCTATCCAGTGCGGCGTAGTACTCAACAAACCGACTCACGACAGAGGGCAAAGTGCTCATGGGTCACATCCTGGCTGTAAACAACGTGGCGTAATCACATACTTAAAACTTACACAATTAACGTTATTTGTCCAAGTTTGTGCAAATTTATTTTTTATTACCCATAAATATCAACAACTTGATAACTCAATCATTTGACGGTTTTGTCGACCGGGTAAGGCGTAGCCGCCACCCGGCTTTCACTTTCAGGTTATCCTTAAGGCAAATTCAGCGGTCATCTTCCAGGCTTATCCTTTTTATTCATAAGGATGCCTGACATGAAACGTTTCTTTCTCTCCCTCTTCTCAAGCCCGGAATCCTTACTGCAGGTGATGAGTCAGCAGGAAATTATTGAAGCCGTGGAAGATGGCGACCGCATCATTATCGACCAGGACGGGAACGCCTCGGTGAACTACAAGAGCAACGAGGTGCGGCAGGACTTTCTGCGTCACGTTAACGCGCTGAAGAGGGCCTGATATGGGAACGACGATATTTATGGTGCTGATGGTCTGCGGGTACTGGTACACCAGCCGCGACCTGTCGACCCGCTTTAAAATCAAGCGTTCCTTTGGCTGGGATGTCTATTTTCTCGTTGCGCTTTACGGCTGTATTTTCGTTCTGCAGGGGGTGATTGCTACGGGGCTGCTCTGGCTGCTGCTGCTCACCCTTTCCGCCGCCAACAACGCCTTCCACTTTGCCTCACCAAAATACACCGACTGGCAAATCGACTTTATGAACTGGAGCTTTTTAGGCATTCAGGCGCCGGTGGTGGTGATGCTGGCGTTTGCCATTCTGTTTTGCCTCTACCGCTCTAACTGGGCAGGCAGCGCCAGGCTGGACGGCGAGAGTCGGAAAAAGCTCTACAAACGGCTTGCGCAGGCGAGCGGAATTGAACAACTGCTCTATCAGTGTATGGAGCAAGGCGAGCTGGCGCAGGTCACGCTCCGCTCGAGGCGGATTTACGTCGGCATGATCCACACCGCGACGCTGGAATATGAAAAAACGGCCAATATCGTGCTGATCCCGATGTTGAGCGGGTACCGGGATGCGAAGACGATGAACCTGCGCATCGAGAATAATTACAGCCGGTGGTACGCCGAGCATGACATTACGCTCGACTCTGAACCCCGCAGCGCCATGTCATTCCGCAAGGTGATTTTACTCAATCAGATTGAGAGCATCTCGCTGTTCGATCCTGCCAGCGCCAGCGCGCTGTCGCTGGCACAGCGGGACGAGAGCCCTGGCCCTAAAGAGACATCCCCATAATTTTGAGTATGCTCTGCTGTGAGGCAGTTTCGAAAAGGACGTTCTTGATGCAGAGCATGCCCTGCTTCTGGTAGAACCGGTACGCTCCCACGTTCTGCTCAAGCACTTCCAGCCAGAGAGAGTCCTTTCCCCTGCTTCGGGCCATGTCGATAATTTTATTGAACATGTCCTGACCATAGTGCTTGCCGGTCTCGGCAGGATCGAGGTAGAGCTTGTTGAGGAGAACGCCCCTCTTGTCCGTTTCCGGAAGCATGGCGTCCCAGGTCACTTTCATAAATCCCACTGGCCGATCGGTTTCTGCCACAAACCAGGAAACATGGCTCTCGGACAGGCTCTGCTCAATGACGGAAGGGGTATACTCGGCGTCCAAAAAATCCTTCATCTCTGCATCTGATACCCACAAATGCTGAAAATGCGCGGGATAGATACGATATCCCAACTCGCTTAATAGCGTTGAATCGGCCCCGGTGGCCTGTCGAATTCGAAGCGTCATGGAAGGTATCCCGCGTAATCACCCGCGTTGGGCATGTTGATAGAGGTCCCAGCGGTTGCCGTACATATCTTCAAACACCACCACCGTACCGTACTCTTCCTCACGCGGTTCTTCGCAGAAATGAACGCCTTTTGCCTTCATGGCATGGTAATCGCGCCAAAAATCATCCGTCTGAAGGAACAGGAAAACTCTGCCGCCGCATTGATTACCGATAAAACCTTCCTGCCTCTCATTAGACGCACGAGCCAGCAAAATGTTGCAGTCGCTTTCCGGATTGGGCGAGACGACCACCCAGCGTTTACCCGGTTGCGGCGTATCCTCTACGAGGGTAAACCCCAGCTTGTCTGTGTAGTACTCAATGGCGCGATCGTAGTCATCAACCACAATAGCCACGCAGCCGAGGCATCGTTTCTGTGTTCTCATTTCCGTTACCTTTACTCTAAATGGTTATGCTCAGCGCTTTTCCACTGAATACGCGCACATAAAAACAGCGATCGCATGCGTAACCCGACGAGCAATTTCTTCATCAGATAAGCTTTTTCTGGCGCCAAGCTTTATCTCAAGGCTTGTCATCCCGAGCCACAACCCGGCCAGGTCGTCAGCCGCTTCGCGCGGGGAGCACGCGATCAGTAAGCCCTTTTCAATGGCTTCACCGATAATTGTCTCCAGCATCTGCTGCGCCCTGCCGGGACCTGCCGCATAAAAACGCGCGGGTAACTCCGGATGACGAATAGCGGCGGAGGCAATTAAGCGGTCCCAGCCCGTCAGCTCGCGCTGGTTGATGAAGCGGACAAAACGGTTGCCAAACGCGGTTAAGACCTCGGTCAACGACAGATGATGCCGCTCGGAAAAATCACTGTCACTGATGGTCAGATCCGATTCCTTACGGAGTACGGCCTCAACAAGCAGGTCTTTATCCGCGAAATTGGCATAAAGCGTGGCTTTTGCCACCCCGGCAACGCGGGCAATTTCTTCCGTCGTGACATCGAGGCCTTTCTCGAGAAACAGGCTTCTTGCGGCCTGCAGTATCGCCTGCTCCTTTGACGGATCTTTTGGGCGGCCTTTCTGCCGAACCTTTTCTCTCATCGTTTACGACCTGACAAAAGCATGCTCATCATGAGCCCCCCGATAACGGTTATGTGTTCAAGCGCGATATGAAACTCTTGGGTGCGCTGGGGCTCGCTAAATTTCCAGAATGGATGCCCCACCGGAATGGTGAGTAATGTAAACACAATCAGCATTGCCGATCCAATCCATCCGTAGCCGGCAAAATTCGAAATCACCAGAGCAGAGCCTACAAGCTGACAGAGAATGGTGCCTGTCGCGAATAAGACGGGCCAGGGGAGACCCACATCCACCATTTCCAGCACAATCTCTCCAAAGTTGAACAACCCATAAAAGCCTGCCATCCAGAAGAAAAAGGTCAATAAAATTCTTGAAAGACAGAGTGTTGTGATAGATGACGTGATTTTTGACACTGAATTATCTCTTTGATCATTTAAAAGACTGGCTAGTCTACTTATTAATTAACAGACCGACAAGTCTGATAAGTGCGATCACCGCCCTGACACTCCAAAACGGGTGGGTGAACATCAGTGTGAGAACGCGCTAGTCTGCCTCTGGTGAATGGATGGTGAGCGATGAAGACATATGGAAATTATTTTGATGCGCCACGGCGAACCCGAATACAGGGGCGCCGGAAAGGTGTCGTACAGGGAAATGGTGGGATGGATCGACAGCTATAACCGCTCTTCAACGGGCCGCGACAGACCTTCGGAGATGGCTCAAATCCTCGCGTACCGCGCACTGACGTTTCTCAGCAGCCCTCTCCCGCGAGCCCTTTCATCGTTGAAAACGCTGGGGTGTGAACCGGGCTTAATTGATGAGGTTTTTCGGGAAGCAGAGCTGCCGGTGTTCCGTATTCCGGGGTTCCGGCTATCGCCTTTTTACTGGGCAGCGCTGTTTCGCGTTCTTTGGCTCTGCGGCCTGTCTGGCGAGTCAGAGCGCGTAAGCGCCGCAAAAGAACGTGCCGTTAAGGCGGCAGAAATCCTGGTGAATGTAGCGAAGGACTCTGACGGCCCCGTCTTGCTCATGGGGCACGGGGTCATCAACCGGTTCATTGCAAAAGAACTGATCGCATCAGGCTGGAAAGAACAGACTCGTCCGGGTAAGGGGTACTGGGGAGCGGGGGTTTACAGCATGGTATAGCGGCACATGCTGAGGCCGAGGATTGTTCATCCTCGGCGCACGCCAGCCGACTGTTATTCGCAAATGCTGAATGCACCTGTCAGCCTTCGTCTGGAGGACTAAGGGGATCCTCGCTAGCCCCCGATTAAGTCTGCCAGCGCCCTCTTCAACGACGCGATGACCTCATCCGTCTCCATGCCCATCTGCGCATGAATAATGGCGCCGTCAATGAGCAGCATGATTTCATTGACGGCGCGCTCATCCGCAATTTTTGTCAGCAACGCAATAATCTTCTTTGTTTCGATTTTATGATCGCGGCATATCGCTTTTATTTCGCTTTCAATATCTTCGGATTTGGCTTCGGCGCTGGCATTAATAAACGCACAGCCGTGGAACTCAGGCGAAATAAACCATTCATAAAGGGTAGCCGATAGAGCGTCCGCAGGCGTCTGGCCTTCAACGAGATGTCGACGAAGCGTGGCCTCAAACCAGTTAATCCATATTTCATGTCGATAGTGTAAATAGGCGAGAATAAGCAAGCTCTTACTCGGAAAATGGCGATAAAACGTCACCTTCGTCACTTTCGCCTCTTTAATCAGCGTATCCACCCCCGTCGCTCTGAAGCCTGTGGAATAAAACAGATCGTGCGCCGTCAGTAATATTTTATCCCTGACGCTTATTTTTTTATCGTTGTTTTCGGATTCTGCTTTCATTTGTCGATGGCCTCAAAACGGATGTTGACAGCGTTATTTTTCAGGAATAGATTAGCGCAAGTAGACAGACCAGTCTACATAATCACATAACGAGGTAATCGCCATGAACACACGTCCTCCCTTACCGCCCTTCACACGTGAAAGCGCTATTGAAAAAGTCAGGCTGGCAGAAGATGGCTGGAACAGCCGCGATCCGGCGAACGTTGCGCTGGCCTATACGCTGGATACCCAATGGCGCAACCGTGCAGAATTCGCCACCAACAGGGAGGAAGCGCAGGCGTTCCTGGCGCGGAAATGGAAGAAAGAGCTCGATTATCGTCTGATTAAAGAGCTGTGGGCCTTTACGGATAACCGCATCGCGGTCCGCTATGCCTATGAATGGCATGATGATTCAGGAAACTGGTTCCGCTCGTACGGCAACGAAAACTGGGAGTTCGCACCGGACGGCTTGATGAAGCGCCGCTTTGCCTGCGTTAACGATATGCCGATAAAAGAATCCGAGCGACTGTTCCACTGGCCGCTGGGCAGACGCCCGGACGATCACCCCTCGCTGAGCGATCTGGGGTTATAGGATTTTCGCATCACTCCGGCTTCCCGGAGTGATGTGATTTACAGCGCGCCCAGCTGTTTCATCAGCGTCAGGTTGTCCTCAATATGCCAGTTCGCTGCAATTTTACCGTCACGGATTTCATAGATATCCGTGGCGATAAAATCTATTTTCTGTCCCTTTCCTTTCAGCCTGCCAAATGTCCCGGTGAATGTGCCGTAAAAATGTAAATGTGAGACCACGCGGTCGCCTGAAATAATCATCTGCTCAACGTCGCAGCGCAAATCGGGCACGGCCGTGCGAAACGCCCGCGAGGCTAAAATAGCGCCTTCCGGCCCCTGCTTACGGCCTTCCGGCGGTGTTTTATCAACAAAGTTTGCCGCCAGGGCATCACGCGCCAGAGTTTCATTACCGGTGTTCCAGAACGTGGCATATTCTCTGGCAACGGCTCCATTCGTCTTTAATTGCACCAGGGGCAGGCTCTTGTCCACAATCAGCTGTTTCGGCTGTACCCTTTCCCCCTGCGCTGAAATAGCATTGCCCGACAGACCAGCAAAAATAAGCGCCGCGATAGCGGGACGAAAGCACGTCGTATATTTCATGATGTCTCTCTACAGAGTGTTACGTTACCCGCAGACGATGCCCTGCGGATCACATTAATGAGGGGTCAGTTAATTAACGCCCCGCCCTCAATATCAATGACCGACCCGGTGACAAAGGGGTTGTCCATGGCGAAAAGATACCCTTGTGCGATGTCCTGCGCCCTTCCCCAGGCTTTGGCTGGCAGGGTTTCCGCCGCGCCTGCGAGCATTTTTTCCCGCGCGGCGGCGTCCATCCCCGCATACGCTTCCGTGTCGGTCAGCCCCGGACTCACGACGTTGACGCGCAGCGGGGAAAGCTCTTTCGCCAGTACCTTTGTCGCGGCCTCAATGGAGGCATTCATCGTTGTTTTTACGATGGCGCCCGCCACGGTGCGGCGTGCAACAAACCCGCTGGTGAAGGTCAGCGTACCGCGGGGAGCGATGTTCCCGCTGAGATAGCGGGCGACATTCAGGCTTCCCCAGAATTTTGTACCAAAGGCCTGTCTTGCCGCACGGAGATCCAGTCCGGAAAGCAGCCCGCCCGGCGCCTGTGAACCCGCCGTGACGACAATATTATTGACCTCGCCCAGCGTTTCACTGAGCGCAACAAGCTCTTCCTCACGGCTGATATCGAGCACGAGAGTGCTAACAGACGCGGCATGAACGCTCAGTCGTTGCCGTGCAGCGTCCAGTTTCGCGCTATCGCGTCCCGCAAGCATAATCTCCTCGCCGCGCCCGGCAAGCAGGGTGCCCACGGCGAAACCGATGCCGGAAGCGCCGCCGATAATTAAGGTTTTACGGGTCATCATGTTTCCTCCTGCTGGGTGTACGTTGAGTAATCGGTATAGCCCTTGGCGGTGCCGCCAAACAGCGTGGCGGGGTCGCGCACCTGGGCCAGCGGCAAGCGGTGCGCCAGCCGGTGAGGCAAATCCGGGTTGGCAATAAACGGTCGTCCGAAGGCAATCAAATCGGCATAGCCCGCCGCCAGAATTTCTTCGGCTTTGGCAAGGTCATAGTTACCCGCGACGATCAGGGTGCCGCTGAAGGTCTCGCGAAGCGATTGACGGAAATGCTCAGGAATCTGCGGCGCGTCGTCCCAGTCGGCTTCCGCCAGGTGGATAAACGCAATCCCTTTTTGTTCGCACCAGGCCGCAAGCGCGAGTATGGCTTCAGAGACCTGCGGGTCGTTCATCCCGCGCTGGGTACTAAACGGCGAAAGACGGATGCCCGTACGTTCATGACCAATCGCCTCAGCAATCGCGCTTAACACGTCCTGGGCGAAGCGGATCCGGTTAGCCACCGTACCGCCGTACTCGTCCGTGCGTTTGTTGGAGGTTTGGCGCAGGAACTGGTCGATCAGATAGCCGTTTCCGCCGTGGACCTCCACGCCATCAAACCCGGCCTGAACGGCATTCAAAGCGGCCTGGCGATAGTCCGCGACGATGTTCTGAATGTCCTTGCGTGAGAGCGTTCTCGGCTGCGGGCAGTCAACCATCTGGCCTTCTCCACGCTCATTCACCACCCACACCTGCGCGTCCGGGGCCAGCGCTGACGGGGCGACGGGCTGACCGTCCTGGTGAAAACTGGCGTGCGACATTCGCCCAACGTGCCAGAGCTGAGAAAAAATGACCCCGCCCGCCTGATGTACGGCCCCCGTCGTGAGCTGCCATCCTGAAACCTGCTCCGGCGAATGGATGCCGGGCGTCCAGGAGTATCCCTGACCCTGAGGCGAGATTTGCGTGGCTTCGGTGATGATTAACCCCGCGCTGGCCCGCTGCCGGTAATACTCCGCCATCAGCGCGGAGGGAATGTTGCCCGGCTGAAGGGAGCGCGCTCGGGTCATCGGCGCCATGACGATACGATTTTTCAGGTCCAGCGACCCCAGCCTGTAGCGTTCAAAGAGTGAAGCAGGTTTCATGTTTTCATCCCTTATGGTTTGGATGAAATCACTTTACAGTCGGCATCTGATTTTGATAATTACGCTAAAAATAGATGCACTTTTCGGAAAAGATGAATAATGGGTAAACTCGAAGACATGGCCTTACTGGTGGAAGTCGCCAGGGCCGGAAGTCTTTCCGCCGCCGGACGACGCCTGTCGCTTTCTCCTGCCACGATGACCGCCAGGCTGAAGGCAATTGAGGAGCGTTACCAGACGCGCCTGTTTCATCGCTCAACGCGATCCCTCACCCTGACCCGCGCAGGCGAAGAGTTTTATCACGCCGCGCTGCGCGTTCTGGAAGAGGTGCATTACGCCGAGTCGCTGCTGGCGCAAAAAGAGGGCGTGCTCAGCGGCAATATTCGCCTTTCCGCGCCCTCGGACTTTGGCAGACAGTATCTCAGCCCTGCCGTCATTGAATTTTCGCGTCACCATCCTGCCGTCAAATTTTACATCTCGCTAAAAGAACACGTTGAGGATCTGGTCGCTAACCGGCTGGATATGAGCGTGCGCTTCGGCAATTTGCCGGACAGCAGCCTTGTCGTCAGAAACATCCGCCCGAACCGTCGGGTGCTGGTTGCCTCCGGGGCGTATCTTAACGACCACGGTATCCCCGCCACGTTTGCCGATCTAGCCCGGCACCGGTGCCTGGCGCTGGAGTCTCAGGGCGTAGTGATGAACGAATGGCGCTTTGAACATGAGGGAGAGGAAAGCGTTGTTCGCGTCGAGCCCGCCATGGTGTGCGACGACGGGGCATTGCTTCGTCAGTGGGCCCTGGGCGGAGCGGGCATCGCCGGGAAATCGTGGTGGGACGTCAAAGACGACGTTGACGCCGGAAGACTCACGGTGCTGTTTGCCGACAGCTTCACCGGCTTTAGCCGCTACGATCGCAAAGATGTCGGGCTGCAGTTTGTTTACCCGCAGCGCAAGCTGCAGCCGCTTCAGGTTACGGCGTTCAGCCAGTTTTTTCTCGACTGGCTTAAAAAACATTAACGTAAAAAACAGTGATACACTTACTCCACCTGGCCGATTGTCCCGTCTTCACGACGTAAGACAGCATAACAGTAACCAAAGTACAAAACGGTCACTCGTCGCCAACCCTGGCTCGTCACGCTAAGCTTACATAATGACTAAAACTATGAACGCCCCATCAATACGTGGTCCACTTGACCATTCTGTCAGAGAGCAAATCGTCGAAGCGGCCTTTGAGCACTTCGGTCATTACGGCTATGAAAAAACCACCGTCGCCGAGCTGGCGAAATCTATCGGTTTTTCAAAATCCTACATTTATAAGTTCTTCGATTCCAAGCAGGCTATCGGCGAAGTGATCTGCGCTAACCGCCTGGAGCTGATCATGGCGGCCGTGCTTTCCGCCATTGAGGATGCGCCGTCAGCCAGCGAAAAACTCCGCCGTCTTTTTAAGTCGCTCACCGAGGCCGGCAGCGAGCTGTTTTTCCACGATCGCAAGCTCTACGACATCGCCGCCGTCGCGTCACGGGAGAAGTGGCCTTCGACGGAAAGGTATACCGAAAGCCTCCTGAAGCTGATTGAGACCATCATTATCGAAGGCAGACAGGCTGGAGAGTTCGAAAGGAAGACGCCGCTGGACGAGGTCACCTTTGCCGTTTACATGGTGATGTGCCCTTACATTAACCCCGTTCAGCTGCAGTACAACCTTGAAACTGCCCCAACGGCAGCAGTACTTCTCTCCTCACTGATTTTAAGAAGCCTGGCCCCCTGATTGGTGACCATTGACTTTATTGGTCACTAATCACAGAATGCGGAAACTGTCCTGTTACTTCAAAAGGGTTTCCCATGCTCAGGCTCACTTCAGCCCGCCTTGCCATATGTCTTCTGCCGTTTGCCCTCGCGGCATGCGGCGATATTTCCGCGAGTGACGATCCGCGCACCAGGCCACCGCTTGTCAGATCCGCCTCCGTCGAGAGGGCGAATCCAGCCGCTCGCACCTTTACGGGCGTGGTGGTGGCAAGAACGCAAAGCGACCTGGGCTTCAGGGTTCAGGGTAAAATCCTCGAACGCCTGGTGGATACCGGGCAGACCGTCAAACAGGGCCAGCCCTTGCTGCGTCTGGATCCGGTTGACCTGAAATTACAGGCTCAGGCGCAGCAGCGCGCGGTGGATGCTGCCCAGGCGCGGGCGAGAAAAGCCACCAGCGATGAGGCGCGTTATCGCGGTCTGGTGGCGTCCGGCGCGGTGTCCGCCGCGGAGTACGATCAGATTAAAGCGGCGGCCGATACGGCCAGGGCGGATCTCAGCGCCGCCCGTGCGCAGGCCAACGTGGCGCAAAACGCCACGGGCTATGCCGTCCTGCTGGCGGATTCAGACGGCGTGGTGATGGAGACGCTTGCCGAACCCGGTCAGGTGGTCAGCGCCGGACAGGTGGCGATCCGCCTTGCCAGAGCGGGACAGCGCGAAGCGCTCGTGCAGCTTCCGGAGACGCTGCGCCCTGCCGTCGGCAGCGAAGCACGGGCCACGCTTTATGGCCGTGAACAACACCCGGTCACCGCCACGTTGCGCCTGCTGTCTGACTCCGCGGATGCCGCAACCCGGACGTATGAAGCACGCTACGTGCTGGCAGGCCAGCTGGCGAACGCGCCGCTGGGGGCGACCGTCACGCTCAGCCTTGAAGACCCGAAAGCGGAAGGTCAGGCCATGCAGGTCCCGCTGGCCTCACTCTACGATGCGGGTAAAGGGCCCGGCGTCTGGCGCATTTCCGCCCAGCCGGCAAAGGTCACATGGACGCCGGTTACGGTGCTGAGCGTGGGCGAAGATGCGGTCCAGGTCACGGGCGGCGTGAAGCCCGGGGAGAAGATCGTTGCGTTAGGGGCCCATCTTCTGCACGAAGGTGAAGTTGTCAGGCTGGCAGAACAGCGCCATGCCGCTCCGGCGGAGAACGCGCCATGAGCCAAAGCCGCTTCAACCTGTCAGCGCTGGCCGTCCGCGAGCGTTCCGTCACGCTGTTTCTGATCGTTCTGGTGACGATTGCCGGTATTTACGCCTTTTTTGGACTGGGACGCGCGGAAGATCCGCCCTTCACCGTGAAGCAGATGACGGCGATTGCCGTCTGGCCGGGCGCAACCGCGCAGGAGATGCAGGATCAGGTGGCCGAACCGCTGGAAAAGCGCCTGCAGGAACTCAAATGGTATGACCGTACCGAAACCTATACCCGTCCCGGCATGGCATTTATCACGCTGTCACTGCAGGACAAGACCCCGCCAGCCGAAGTGCAGGAGGAGTTCTATCAGGCGCGTAAAAAGCTTGGGGATGAATCCCAGCGTCTCCCGGCGGGCGTCATCGGCCCGATGATCAATGACGAATTCTCGGATGTCACCTTTGCCCTCTTTGCTCTGAAAGCAAAAGGCGAACCGCAGCGGCAGCTGGTACGCGATGCCGAAGGCCTGCGCCAGCAGCTTCTGCACGTTCCAGGGGTCAAAAAAGTGAACATCATCGGTGAACAGGCCGAGCGGATTTATATCGCCTTCTCCCATGACCGTCTGGCGACGATGGGCCTCTCACCGCAGGATATTTTCAATGCCCTCAACGGCCAGAATGCCCTGGCCGCGGCGGGCGCCATTGAGACCCGGGGCGCGCAGATTTTTATCCGCCTGGACGGCGCGTTCGATGAACTGCAGAAAATCCGCGATACGCCTTTAGTCGCCCAGGGCAAAACGCTCACGCTGTCGGATGTGGCAACGGTTGAACGAGGCTATGAAGATCCCCCGACGATGCTGATACGCAATCAGCATGAACCCGCCCTGCTGCTGGGCGTTGTCATGCGTGAGGGCTGGAACGGCCTGGCGCTGGGTAAAGCGCTGGATGCGGAGACGGCGAAAATCAATGATAGCCTGCCGCTTGGCATGACCCTGACCAAAGTCACCGACCAGTCCGTGAATATCCGCTCCTCGGTCGATGAGTTTATGATCAAATTCTTCGTCGCCCTGCTTGTGGTCATGGTGGTCTGTTTTGTCAGCATGGGCTGGCGCGTGGGGGTGGTGGTTGCGGCGGCGGTGCCGCTGACGCTGGCGGTCGTTTTCGTGGTGATGGAGGCTGCGGGAATAAACTTTGACCGCGTCACGCTGGGCTCCCTGATCCTCGCCCTCGGCCTGCTGGTTGACGATGCGATTATCGCCATCGAAATGATGGTGGTGAAGATGGAGGAAGGTTACGACAGAATCAAAGCCTCGGCCTATGCCTGGAGCCACACCGCCGCGCCGATGCTGGCCGGTACCCTGGTGACGGCGATTGGCTTTATGCCGAATGGGTTTGCCCAGTCGACCGCCGGGGAATACACCAGCAATATGTTCTGGATTGTCGGCCTCGCCCTGATTGCCTCATGGTTTGTGGCGGTGGTGTTCACGCCGTATCTGGGGGTGAAGATCCTGCCGGCGATCCCCAAAGTGGAAGGGGGCCATGCCGCCATCTATAACACGCCTCGCTATAACCGCTTTCGCCAGCTGCTTGGCCGCGTTATCGCCAGAAAGTGGCGCGTGGCCGGGTCCGTGGTCGCCATTTTCATTCTGGCCGTGCTCGGCATGGGGCTGGTAAAAAAACAGTTCTTCCCGACCTCCGATCGCCCGGAAGTGCTGGTTGAAGTGCAGATGCCCTATGGCACCTCGATTGCGCAAACCAGCGCCGCTACCGCAAAAATAGAAGCGTGGCTGGGCAAGCAGCCGGAAGCCAAAATCGTCACGGCCTATATTGGTCAGGGCTCGCCCCGTTTCTATCTGGCAATGGCCCCCGAGCTGCCCGATCCCTCTTTTGCGAAAATCGTGATCCTGACGGACAGCGAGACGTCACGCGAGGCGCTCAAGTTCAGGCTCAGGGAGGCCGTTGCCAGCGGCCTTGCGCCCGAAGCCCGCGTGCGGGTGACGCAGCTGGTGTTTGGCCCCTACTCGCCTTTCCCGGTTGCCTGGCGCGTGTCGGGGCCGGATGTCAAACAGGTGCAGGACATCGCCGAACGGGTGAAAGCCGTGCTTCAGGCAAGCCCGATGATGCGAACCGTTAACACCGACTGGGGCTCGCGCGTTCCGGTGCTCCATTTCACTCTCGATCAGAACCGCCTGCAGGCGACCGGCTTAACCTCCAGCGCCGTTGCCGGGCAGCTTCAGTTCCTGCTCTCCGGCGTGCCTGTCACCTCCGTGCGGGAAGATATTCGATCGGTAGACGTCGTTGCCCGCGCGGCGGGTGATATCCGCCTTGACCCGGCAAAAATCGAAGGCTTTACCCTGGTCGGCAATGCGGGACAGCGCGTGCCGCTGTCTCAAATTGGCAAGATAGAGGTCGGCATGGAAGACCCGGTCCTGCGCCGCCGCGATCGCACCCCCACAATTACCGTACGGGGCGATATCGCCGACAATCTTCAGCCGCCGGACGTGTCGGTCGCCATCATGAAGCAGCTCCAGCCGATCGTTGATTCGCTGCCGGCCGGCTACCGCATTGACATGGCGGGGTCGATTGAGGAGGCGGGCAAAGCCACGCAGGCCATGTTACCGCTGTTCCCGATCATGATTGCCCTGACGCTGCTGATCATCATTTTGCAGGTGCGCTCACTCTCCGCGATGGTCATGGTGTTCTTAACCGCGCCGCTGGGGCTGATTGGCGTCGTGCCGACCCTGCTGATATTTAATCAGCCGTTTGGCATCAACGCGCTGGTCGGCCTGATCGCCCTCTCCGGCATTCTGATGCGCAATACGCTGATCCTGATCGGTCAAATCGATCATAACCAGAAGGACGGCCTCGATCCGTTCCAGGCGGTGGTCGAGGCGACGGTCCAGCGCGCACGCCCGGTTTTATTGACCGCCATGGCGGCCGTGCTGGCGTTCATTCCCCTGACGCATTCGGTGTTCTGGGGCACGCTGGCCTGGACGCTGATCGGCGGAACGCTGGGCGGGACGATCATTACGCTCGTCTTCCTGCCCGCGATGTATGCGATCTGGTTCCGGATCCGCCCGGTTGAACAACGCGTGCAGCATGCCACGGAAAACGTGTAAACTACCATCAGTAGATAACTGACCCGAGGAAAGCATGGTTGTTAAGCGCTTAAGAAAAGAGGACCGCCGCGTGCAGCTGCTGGAGGTTGCGCGTGGAATCGTGCGTCAGCAAGGCACGGAGGCGTTGACCCTTGGCTATCTGGCAGAACGGGCTAACGTGACCAAGCCCATCCCCTACGACCACTTTGGCGATCGTGAAGGGCTATTGATGGCGCTGTACCAGGATTATAGCGATCGGCAGCTGGCAAAATTCCGCGAGACGCTGGCGGTGGACAGCAAAACGCTGGAGAAGACGATCCGCTTTTTCAGCGCGGCCTATATCGACTGTGCGATTGCCGCCGGGCCTGAAACCGGGCCAATCGCCGCGGCGCTGTCCGGTTCTCGCGCGCTGCAGACGTTTCGGGAAGCGTGCGTGGCCGAATGTGCCGACTGCCTGCGCACCGCGCTTTCTCCTTTTATCGTCTTAAAAGGCGTTCAGGGAGAAGCGGTACTGACGGCCATCATTGGCGCGGCGGAGGCGCTCAGCACCGCGGCGGGCAACGGCGTGCTCGCCCGAAATGTGGCAGAAGATATGCTCTGCGGCGCCATGACCGGGGTGCTGGAGACCTACGCGAATAGCACAAAATGATCGCCGGGGGCGGATTGACACCTAAGTTACCAATAGTAATATAGGCATCACTTCTCCCCCATCTGGAGGTCGCTATGTCTGCAACACATGCCATTAAAAACGCGCTGATCGTGACGGCACACCCGATCGACAATTCGTTATCCCATACGCTGGCAGCCCGTATTGCCGGGAAATTACGCGAGGAAGGTACGCAGGTTGAGATCGCCGATCTGCATGCTGAAGGGTTTAATCCGTCGATGACCCGCGCCGATCTCGATTTGTATCACGGCGATCCGAGCGCCCTCCCCGACGATATTCTGCGCGAGCAGCAGCGCGTCGAGCGCGCGGATATGCTGGTATTCGTCTTCCCGGTGTACTGGTGGTCGGTTCCCGCGCTGTTGAAAGGCTGGTTCGATCGCGTGTTAACCCTGAACTGGGCGTATAAGGTGGCCGACGACGGCCGGATTGTGGGCAACTTAAGGGATGTTCCCGTCCGCCTGATTGCCACTGGCGGTAGCGATCTTACCGGGTTCGACAAACACGGCTACTCGACGGCGATTCAGACGCAAATAATCGAAGGGGTATTTGGCTTCTGCGGGTTGAAGAACGTTAAGCTCGATATCCTTTACCAGGCAGACACGGCGACGCCCGAGCAGGTTGACGAATTCCTGAGCGAGATCGGCAACCTAAAATAATATCGGCTATCCAGCCAGCAACGGCGTGCCTCCTTCGCCATAAGGAGGCACGAGTTCTCGATGTTACTAACCGTCAGGGATCCTGCTGGCAAACCGGAACGCTCTTTCTTATGATTATTCAAAAAATAACGAGAAAAGGCCTATCGTCATCACTACACTCATAATCACCTGAATCAAAATAATAAAAAAAGCGATCCCACCCAATACCGTGATTTTTCGACGCAGAATGAAAGTTATGCCGGAAAGTACAGCACTGGACAGAATGGCTTTGAGTATATAGGAAAGCGGCACCATGGCCGGGTGACCGGTCTGCACTCCAGCAAGCCCAATGAGACCCAGTAGAAAATTACCGCAAATTCCCCATCCCCAGAAAGTCATCGGTAAGCTCATCTGCCCCGCGACTAATCTTTTCAACATACGCACATCCTTTTTGTGATTTTTTTATTGAAACACAACGGTTTTTATCCAGTCTCTCGCACAGTTGGATTGTGTAATAAGTCGAGCCGACAAATACGCAACTACCAAATATGCTGATATGATTTTGTTCATCTTTACATGCATATTGATGGTATTGAAAAGAACTATCGGCAGCAAATATTTAAAGTTTAACGGCTCGTCCGGATATGGTTTAAAAGATATATCAGCGAAGGTCATAACATGTTTACGTCAGTTCAGCCAACAACCCCCCTCACCACCACCGGACCCTTCGGCGGTGCGAGCGTGTCTGTAGTGAACGACTGACAAACAGAACCTCAATCCCCGCCGACATGGACGGGGAAATCTCTCTCCGTTCACCACCCTCTGAATGGAGAAAGAAAATGGTTTCATCTGACAATGCTCTCTTGATTATCGACATGCAGCAGGGCCTCTTTCGGGGCCCGATTTCCCCTCGCTCCGCCGATGCCGTTCTGACCAATATCCGCTTGTTAATCGCCAACGCCCGAGACGCGCAGGTATCCGTCTTTTTTGCCCGCCATATTGGGTCGGACGACTCCCCCTTCTCAGAAAATGGGCCGTTAACACAGCTGATACCTGAACTGGACGTGAAGGAGCAGGACGTTGTTTTCACCAAGCGCTATCCCAGCTGTTTTCGGGATACGGTATTGCAGCGAGAACTTAATCAGAGAGGCATCAAACAGCTGGTCATTGCCGGGATGAAAACAGAGTTTTGCGTCGATACGACCTGCCGGGCCGCACCGGAGCTGGGTTTCAGGACGGTATTAATTTCAGATGCGCATACCACAATGGATAATGACTGTTTATCCGCCAGCGACATTATTGCCCATCACAACAGCACGCTGGCAGGCCCGTTCGTGACGCTGTCGACTGCTCGTGACTGGCTTTTTAGTACGGTGAGTTGACTCAGGTGATCGCTTATCTCTTTACCCGGCTCGCCTTTCCGCGCGCCGGGCACATAAGAGAATAATTACAGGGTAAAACCACCGTCCCCCACCTGTGCCTGAGCATACCATTGCATCAGCTTCTCGGTGCCAGGCTCGTTTTCTGCCGGTGACCATGGGGCGGTATCATGCTCGGGCACGGGCTGATACCCCCCGTGTTTAACCTCAAAAATGACGCCGCCTCTATCCAGCGACAGCACGGCATGCCAGGTTCCGGCATCCATCTCCAGGACTTTACACTCTTCGCCTAACACCACGCGCCGGGTCACGTTGCCGCTGTCGTCAAAATTCAGCACCAGAAAGCGACCGCTCAGCGCCGTCAGCAGTTCAAACGTGTGCGGATGGCGGTGGGGGCGGACATAGGTACCGGGTTCCATTGCAATGGCCAGGCGCTGCACCGGGTCGCTCAGGTCAGGGTGTAAATTACGGTGCGCGCGTAAGCGAGGAGAATGTGCGGCCTGCTCGCTTTGCTGCTGCAGGTCACTGAAAGTAATCTGTTTCATATACACCTTTAGGTATGTGGGCTGTCTGCGGCAACCCGGTTGCCGCAGGACGTTATACCATCCTGAACGGTCGAGGAGCGATGGGATTTGTGAAACAAATCGCTGCCGGGCGAGTGGTCAATCCCCCGACAGGAAGCTCATCAGTAGAACTGACATGAAAACCGCCATTCCCCTTCTGATGACCGGTGAAAGTAACCGATACCGTTATCCGCCCACATCCAGTTTACTTTTTCTTCTGACCCAACCTGAAAAACAAACTCTTCGATTCCCACACAGTGTTGTATCTCAGTCGGAAATCCCCCTACCTTGGTTCCCCTGTAGCGATTGAAATCTTCAAAAAAACTATCACTGGCCTGCTCATCATCATTTACGCAAGAGAGATCAATAATATCCCAGGCATCTTCCCATCCAGGAGCATCGTCAATGACACTCAGCCATTGAACTGGAAACGGCCGATACGGCGTGTCCAATTCAGGCAATGGCTGAAGCCCTTCGAGGCTGGCATACTCGCGAATTAACCATCCTTCACCATGCGGTTCGTCAAAGGGATGTTGTTCCACATTGTGAAACAACACCAGAAGGGCTATGCCGTTCAACTGGTCAGGAATAACAGGAAGCTCGTCGACCCTTATCTGAAGAAGTGGAAACATGGGTTTGCCCTTCCAGGTGGGTAATCCTTCATCTGCACGAGAAACGCCCTTCAGAAACCATGACGTAATGGGATCTTCAGGCGGCCGGAATCCACCGACCTGCGCGACCGATGCGGGTCTTAGCCTGGTCCGGAGTTCTTCTAAAACTGACGCACTCTCTAATCTCATGTTTGCTCGCCTCTGTAGACGCTTGTCGGACAGATATTCTGCTGTTCATTGTAAGTTAATCATCACATCTGGAGAATCTCATTGAAAAATAAAACCTATGTTGAGTAAAACTCACATTGATTCCCACTATTTCTCGTTTTTCAAACGTAATCTCATTGAAATACCATCCCTTCATTCCCGGTCTCTTCCTGACCTGGAACAGAGAGCGAAACTCAAATAATAAATACACCTGCATGCATATGGAGTACGTATGACACTCGATGTTTTATTTCATCTAATGAAAATGATCTCACCTGAAAAAAACATCGCGGGTGAAAATATACATGCGTTAATAACGTTACTTTCGTCAAAAAACGATAGCGGTGAGGTGCTTTCGCCCTTTATTCATCGACTGCATCTTCTGTCTTTCGCCCAAAGCAATCCGGGTAACGCCGAAGAGTTGCTCTCTGCGCATTTACCCAAAGACGACGGGATCCTTCCGGTTCTGGACTTCGCGGACTGGCCAAGGGTGCGCTACGCCGCTTCAGGCGAAGTTCAGACGCCTGAATCTGAGGAGTACTTCCGCGAAATGACATCGGCTACCAATCTGTTACGTTCTGCGCTGATCGAAGCTGAACGCGCAAAGGGAACCCCTGCGCTATATATACTGGATAAATTACTCAACCTGAACAGCGCCCTGCCGGAAAGATATAAAAATATGGCAAATATTCCCTACGCATAAATACGTTCACTGTGCGGAATATTTCCCTGTTAATATTCCGCTATTTATTAAATCCGCTTTTCATTGAAATCAAGACAGACAATATCCAAAGAGGGCACCACTGGCGCATTAAGGTTAAGCCAGGCCAGCAACCGTTCAATACTCTGTCCTCTGAGCGAATTTTTGGGCCAGACAAGGTAGTAACCGTCCCCTGTTGCTATCGCCTCCCTGAAGGGCAGCGCGAGAAGGCCGCTTTTCAGCGCGTCGAGCGTGAGCCGGAGATCCGCCATCGCTACGCCGTGTCCGTGCATGGCCGCAAGGCTGCCCTGCTCCAGGGTGTCGAACACGATCCCGCCGCCCATGTCGAGGCCGGGGAATAAGCCCGTCCTTTTCAGCCAGCGCTTCCAGTCCCGTCTGTCCGGTGACGGATGAATAAGATCGCACTCTGGAAGCTGCTGCCGGGCAGGCTCCAGCAAAGACGGCGTACAAACCGGAATAAGCCATTCGCTGAACAGCAGCCGGCTCTCCGTTGACTCGCCAAAATAGCCGTTCCCGAGGAGGATCGCACAATCGTAGGGCTCGCGGCTGAAGTCAACGGTGTCGAAGTCCATCCAGACGCTGGCGATTTCGATTTTCGGCTTCGCGTGGTTCTCGCGAAAGGATTTAAGCACATTGAGGAGCCATCGCATCGTCAGGGTGCTGGGGGCTTTGAGGCGCAGAAGGTGATTTTCACTTTTGAATGCGCGACAGGCCCACTCAATATTCGAGAAACTTTCGCTAAGCTGCCCGGCCAGAATGCGCCCGGCATCGCTGACCTCCACTCTCGGACCCTGCCGCTTAAACAGCGCGCAGTCAAACCACATCTCAAGCGTCCGGACATGCCTGCTGACCGCCCCCGGCGTGATGTTCAGGACTTCAGCCGCTTTGCTAAAGGAGTTCAGCCGTGCGGCAACTTCGAACGCGCGCAGCGCATACAGTGGCGGTAAAGACATACGTTCCCTTTTTGTCAGGTGTAATCATGCAGGTTTTGTATTATCGGCACTCGGTGACGTTTCATCCCATTCCTCAGCCGGAAACGTCAGCAGCAGCACCCTGAGCAGGGACTCAAGCTGCGCGCGCTGCGCCTCAGAGAGGTTTCTCAGCAGCGCATTTTGCGTTTCCGTATGCACGAGCAGCGCCTGTTCGATACGCTCCTGCCCGTGCAGCGTCAGGCTGACGAGCGAGCTGCGCTTGTCGTCGGGATCGGCAATCCGCCTGACAAGGCCTTGCTGTTCGAGATGGTTGAGCCGGTTCGTCATCGCCCCTGAGGTGATCAACAGGGATGTATACAGCTGCGTGGGCGAAAGGCAGTATGGCTCCCCGGCGCGGCGCAGCGTGGCGAGGACGTCAAACTCGCCCTCGCGAAAGCCAAACGGCGCCATGGCCAGCGCGCGTTCTTTTCCCAGGTGCTTCATCAGCCTGAGCATTCGGCCAAAAATTTTCATCGACGAGGCGTCCAGCTCGGGCATGGCGCGGCTCCACTGGCCGACAACGAAGTCTACATGGTCTTTCATCTTCACCCCGTATGGCGTGGGAATTTATCGAGTTGTGCGGTACATCTTACACTAAAACAGATTTTACCTTAACGTTAAGATAAATGCTCGCGGCAATTTTCCCGGGCCATTCACACCCGAAAAGGATGCCATGTTGAAACGCACGTCACCGTTACTCTTCGCTATTATCGCTTTTATCGTCGGGCTGAACCTGCGCCCCATTCTGGCCTCGGTTGGCCCCCTGTTCTCCGTGCTGCAGCGCGAAGCAGGGCTGACCGCGACGCAATTCAGCCTGCTGACCACCCTGCCGGTGGCGATGATGGGACTGGCTGCCCTGTGTGGCCCCTGGCTTTTAGCCAGGATCGGTGCCGTCAGGGGAATTATGCTCGGGCTGTTCATCCTGCTGGTAGCCTGTTCATTACGCGGTTTTAGCACCTCGCTGACGGGTTTGATGGGCACCGCGTTACTGGGCGGGGCCAGCATCGGCACGATCCAGGCGTTAATGCCTGCCCTGATAAAAAAGGCGTATACGCAAACGGCCAGCACGATCATGTCGCTATTCAGCACGGGCATTATGGCCGGTGCGGCAGTCGCCGCCGCCAGCGCCGAGCCGCTGTTTTCATGGCTCACGCTCAAGCCCGCGCTGGCTATGGCAGGCGTGCTCGCGCTGCTGGCGCTGATGCTGTGGTTACCCCTGGTTAAACAGCCTCAAGGGGAACAGACAGCACATGAATCCGTTACGCTCTCTTCCTCCCGGACTGGACTCCTTCTGCTCTTTTTCGGCGTGGGGACGGGCGCCTACACGCTGGTCTTAGCCTGGCTGCCCCCGCTCTATATTCAGGCAGGATGGTCTGCACGCAGCAGCGGCTATATGCTGGCCTGGCTGACCCTAACCGAGGTGGCCGCCGGGTTTGCCGTCTCCGCGCTGATCGGTAAATTCACCGACCGCCGTGTTCCGCTGATAACTGTACTGTTACTGCTGCTCGCGGGGTTACTGTGTCTGGTCTTCTCTCCAGGTACGACGCCGGTCTTATCAACCTTGCTGCTTGGCATCGGTATCGGCGCCCTCTTCCCGCTGTCGCTTATCGTCACGTTCGATCATGCGCGAACGCCCGCGCAGGCCGGGAAGTTACTGTCTAAAGTTCAGGGAGGAGGATATATGATCGCCGCGCTCATGCCGCTAGTTGCCGGGATCGTTCGCGACAGTTCGGTCTCGCTGACCAGCGCATGGCTGGTGATGAGTGCGGGAGTCGTGCTGTTGATCGTTATCGCGTTCACTTTCAAACCCGCCGTGAACGTGCAGGCGCGGTGAATGCGGTACCAGAAATGAGAGTCGTATTTCAGACAGCTCTACGCTAAATTCCATCATTTCAGGCTATTAAGGAGTGGATATGTCGCAGACGTTACCGGGAATTGATGTCATGTTCGTCGCCGGGTTCGGGCCCATTTCACAGGATACAGCGTCCAGCACCGCGTTTTATATCCAGACACTCGGTCTGCCGCTGAAGCCGATGGAGGGCAATGCCGATTATCTGCTCACTGAAGAGGGACGCTTACCGGGCGTGAAGCATTTTGCCGTCTGGCCGCTGTCACAGGCGGCAACGTCCTGTTTTGGTGAATCGGAGTGGCCCGAGGAGCATCCGATACCGCAGGGATGGATTGAATACGAGGTGCAGGATCTCGATTCCGCTACCCGTGTTCTGAGTGAAAAAGGCTATCGGTTGTTGGTCGCCAACCGCACGGAAACGTGGGGACAAATCGTTACTCGCCTGCTCAGCCCGGAAGGTTTGCTGACCGGACTAACGATTACGCCGTGGCTGCGTGGATAGAGGATGTTATAAGGTGCTGGCTTATATCACGATAGGGACAAATGACTTTCAGCGCGCCGTGAACTTTTATGACGCTATTTTTAACGTGCTGGGCTATTCACGTCTGCCCGCCTGGACTGATAGCTGGGCAATGTGGGGAAACGAAAATCATCCGGAAGACGAATTTAGCTTCTGCATTTGTCCTCCTTTTGACCAGCAACCCGCGACGGCGGGAAACGGGACAATGTTCGCATTCAGAGCCAATAGCGCGGAAATTGTCAGACGCTTCCATGCAGCGGGCCTCCGTGCGGGAGGAAAGGATGAAGGCGTGCCCGGTACACGAACCGCCTACGGCCCCGATTTTTATGTTGCCTATCTGCGCGATCCTGACGGGCATAAACTGGCGTGCGTTTGCCAGCATTATTCTCCTGATGCAGATAAGCTATCAGGCGAAGAAGAGTCACTTCAATAATAAAATTTTGCGGTAAGGACCGGTAGACACCCAGTCCTGCGGAGATCACTTCAGCTCCAGCGTGCTTATTACATGGGCAATATCCGCGATATCGCCAGCTGACAACGGTTGCAGAGGGCGAGGCAGGCAATCCATGTCGGTAAGCCCAAGCACGCCAGCCGCAGCGGCAATAACGCGAATACTTCCGCCATGTTTCCGGAAGAGCGACCACAACGGCTCAAGGCGGGTTGTCAGGGCTGTAACGCGTTGACGATCGTTTGCCGCCGCAGCTTCGGTGATTTGTTTCGCCATCTCAGGGAACAGACCGCCACACACGGAATACCAGACTTCACAACCGGCGTTTAATCCCAGCCCCGCATAAGCGTCGCCACTAATACCGATTGTTACGCCAGGGCGCAAATGTTGACGTAACGCATTCACCCGTTCAATCGCTGCAGCGGGGCTATCCGGGACGCCAGGGATCTTGACCGAGTGAACCCCCTCAAGTGAGGAGAGACGACCGTGAAGTTCATCCGTAAAGGTAAAATGCGTAGTGCCCGGATTATCATAGATACACACCGGTACAGACACGTGCCGGGTAACGGTCTCAAAGAGTGAAAAGACTTCTTCGTCACGGAGTGGCTGGTAGCTGACCGCCGGGAGTAACAGCGCATTCGCACCAGCTGCCTGTGCATCCTCTGCCAGATGCAGAATGGCATCGGTACTAACCGCTCCCACACACACCATAACGGGGATGTTCCCTGCATGCTGTTTAGCCAACGTTGCTATGCGCTTGCGCTGCTCCCGGGTCAGATAGGCGTAGCTTCCGGTTGACCCCAGGATGCCCATAGAATCAACCCGAGCGTCTGTAAGACGGGAAAGAATATGGCTAAAACCCTTTTCATCCACGCCGCGGGCAGTGACTGGGGTTAATGGAAACGCCGACAAACCGGTAAACATAACTCTATCTCCTGAAGGGTATTACAGCTGTTGTTCTTCGATGAGAGCAACTTCAAACCACAGACCGGGCATCATTTTTTCCAGGCCGTCGGTCAGCATCTTCCCGGCTTCGTGAAGTCTATCCAGCGGCATCTGCGGGAGACTCTCCAGAATGAACCACATTTGCTGAGCCTCCACGCCTAAGCGGGTTCTGATCCCCTGTCGCCAGTTCCAGCGACGGCAGGTCACGCCGATATCATCACACCAGATAACCTCGCCTTGTGAAGGATACTCAACGGTGGCCTCTCCCTCTTTGACGGTATCAAAAGGCTCTGTTCCTTTTGCCACAGTCAGACGCGGCGCCCCCTGATAGGCAGAGAGATTCTCTCCACCAACCGGAACGGCATAGCGGAGACTAACGGCATTATAAAGATCAACGATAGGATCGAGCGCTGGCATCGTTCCGTCACGTAACACGCGCTTGCGTAACGCATCTGCTGAGCAAGGGGTGCGTTTAGGTTTAGCACCAAACTTTTGAAAAACGTCGGCCCATGCCGCCAGATGAGAGTCCGCCCAATCTGGTTCACCGGCCAGAACGGCTTCACAGGCTTCACGCAGCGCCGTTTCTCCAGCGTCGGGATTAAGCACTGGCGCAGCTTTTACGCAAATGCTCAGTGCACGAAAACCGGGAGCAATACGATAAATTTCAGGGGTAATTGACGGAGATACTGTTAGCACGTGATAATCCTGTAATGACCATTTTATCCCATGATAATGACCAATGACCAAAAAAGTCAATTTAATGACCGATGCAAACGCTATCGTCAACACTGTGAATGAAGCCGTATCTCAGCGAATTAAACTCTATCGTAAGCATAAGAAGATATCCCTCGATGAACTCTCCCGTCGGGCAGGCGTCAGCAAGGGAGCGCTGGTTGAGATAGAGGGATGCCGGGCGAATCCCAGCATTGCCCTGTTATGCCGCCTGGCTGCCGCAATGGGGGTTTCGGTGGCTGATTTTGTGGATGTCAGTTCAAAACCGACCGTGCATCTCATTGCTGAAGATGAGATCCCAGAATTGTGGGAAGGTGAAAAAGGCGGGAGAGCAAGATTGCTCGCAGGGTCAGGTGGCCCTGATATGACCGAGCTCTGGATGTGGGAAATGCAGCCGGGGGAAAAGTTTGCGTCCCCCGGCCACACGGAAGGTACGCTTGAACTGTTTTATGTGCAGTCGGGCACGCTCACACTCGGCGTACAGGAACACGTGTATCGGGTAAATACTGGCTGTTCGGCAACCGCCAGAACGGACGTTCCTCATTTCTATGAAAACCAGGGGGAGAACCCGCTGGTATTTATCATGACAGTACATGAAAAAGCATCCTGAGCATTCCCCGGCATAGAGGACAGCCCTGTGCCTCATAACAAGTAGCCCAAAAGGAGGAGTTCGGTGAATAATCAGCATCTGCGTTTTACCAAAGACAAATTTATTGTCACAACCGATCCCAGCTTTTTTCAGCTGGAAGCCATTCACGATTACCTCTCGCAATCGTCCTGGGCTCCTGGTATTGATGCTGAAACGGTCAGGATATCAATCCAGAACAGCCTTTGTTTCGCGCTCCTGGATGGAACAAGACAAATCGGCTTCGCCCGTCTGGTCACAGACTATGCCACTTTTGGTTATTTGTGTGACGTCTACGTGCTGAACGATTATCAGAAAAGTGGTCTTGGACGTTGGCTGATTGAATGCTGTCATGCCCATCCATTGTTGTCACGTCTGCGACGGATAATGCTGGTAACCGACAGCGCGCCATGGTTATACCAGAAGCTGGGGTATAACCCATTGAACCGACCAGATTTTGTCTGGCAAATCAATCGACCCGATATTTATCGTAACCCCGGGCAAAAATAAAAGTACTTTTCAGAGAGTAATGATAAATGTGAATCCGCAGGGCCTGTCACTCTGATGCAGAAGAATTTGCTCTTTTAGCCGAACGAATCTTACGACATCCGCTTCTGGCACTGAGCGGATATGCTAACTGAGCTAAAGGTCCGCTGTGAGTGAGAAGCAAACATCTTAAGTAGGTTGTTCTTTTATGCTACTACCTCTATGTAGCCATGTTATATGGCTACATTTATACAGAAGTAAGGATTAGTCTTTTCCCGGACCATAATTAAATTTTGTCCCTTTGCCAATGGCGTAAAACTGTCCGCCAGCTACGTAATGGACAGTACGTAATTCATCTGGTGCATCATCAAAAATCCAGTGCCCATTTTTGAAAACGCGGTCATCACTCCATGCTCCGACAATTTCCCCCATGAACAAGTTGTGCTGCTTTTCATTTTCTTCATTGGGTATGACCTTACATACTAACCAGCCAGCGCAACCTTCCACTAAAGGCAGATCAAACTCTTTCTGATAAAATAGTGGGATTTTACTATTTTTATCGGGTGTGTCGGAATAACTGTGACCTCCAGCATATAAAACCATTTCCATCTGATTTACTACTGGGATCTGTACAACGTAATATCCGCTTTTTTCTACAAGCCCGCGAGTAAATGCCTGTGGACCTATAAAAGCCATCACTTTGTTATTGCCTACTAATCCCACCCAAGCCGCTGCCATGACATTTTCAATGCCATCATTTTTAGCCGATATCATCGTCGTTGGCCCCACCTGTAATAAACGATAGGCTTTGTTTAACTCTACTGGTTGAATTGACATAGTTTACTCTTTTGAGTTCTGATAAAAAGTAAGACAGGTTACTTATTTGATTGTTCGATTATATGGCTGGAATAGTTGCAAATTAATTGCTATTATCAAAATACATTATTGCAGATTTCACAATAATCATGGACAAACTTGACGCTCTAAAATTTTTTATCATCGCCTCTGAGACCTTGAACTTCCGCGAAGCAGCCATCAAGCTGTCGGTTTCACCATCAGTAGTAACCCGAACAGTCGCTGAGCTGGAGAAACAACTTGGTGAGCCTTTATTCAAACGCAATACGCGTTCGATCTTTCTCACCAGTTTCGGCGAACTATTTTTACCCCAAGCGAAGCGACTGCTTGAAGATTCTGAAAAACTTTTTCAGACAGCGAAAGATGATAATGAAATGAAGGGTATTGTTCGTATCACATTACTTCGATTTCCAAATCATGAACAAATCTTGTATGAACTATTGACTGCACTACGTCCCTATCCTGAGTTATTTATCGACTGGCGTTTAGATATGATGAAACTTGATACTATTGAGCATCGTATCGATATAGGTATACGCGTAGGACGAGAACCTAATCCAAACTTTATCATTAAAAATATCGGACAAGTTGAACATATTTTGGTTGCATCCCCTGAACTTATTGAGCGCCTGGGAGCACCTACTGATTTAGAAGATCTTCGACAGCGTTATCCATTTAGTGGTTTAATTAATCCTGAGACGGGAAAATCATTTGAGTTTATGAGTGACGCAGTAAATACTTTTGTCCCTCGTCATATTGAGTTTTATACTACAGATCCATATGCCGAAATTCAGGCTGCATTGGCCGGGAGAACGGTTGTACAGTCCAGCGACTTTATCTGTAGGGAGTACTTAGCAAGCGGCCAACTTGTTCCCCCATTGCCAGAACTGCGACAGGAGAAATGGCAATTTTATTTATATCGGCCTTACCAGCTGATTACTCCCAAAAGGGTGACGGTCGTTTTCTCGTTATTAGAAAAAATATTACGCAAATATTTCGCATCAAAATAACATTCTCCTCGACGTCCGCATCTGGCACAGAGCGGACATCAGAATATCGGCTATCCCCGACAAACAGATGGCTCTGGCGACAAAAACACTCACCTTCCCAGTGCCGCAACAATTGCCCCCTCCATTTTCTCGGGCGTAGTCATCGGTGCAAAGCGCTTGAAGGGTTTACCGTCACGCCCGACAAGGAACTTGGTAAAGTTCCACTTGATCCGCCCACCCAGCACGCCGGGCAATTCGTCTTTCAGATAACGAAAAATCGCATGTGCTGCGGCACCGTTGACCTCGACTTTCTCGAACATGGGAAAGCTGACGCCGTAGTTAATGTAACAGGTCTTTGAGATGTCGTCGGCACCGCCGGGTTCCTGCTTACCGAACTGGTTGCAGGGGAAGCCAAGCACCACCAGCCCTTGATCGGCGTATTTTTTGTACAGTGCTTCAAGACCCGCATACTGGGGCGTAAAGCCGCACTGGCTGGCCGTATTAACAACCAGAATCACCTTACCCGCATAGTCGGCCATAGAGATAAGCTGCCCATCCAGACGGGTGGCGCTAAGTTCATGAAAATGGGTCATATTAGTGATTATGATCTCTTAGAAAAACGGTTAGCACATCCTTTGGAGGGGTTACACCCGTTTCTGAAAGCATCCATCCCACAGCGCCGCGATGATAGGTACCGTGAAACAGTACATGGTTGAGCATATCCGCCGCTTTCATTTCGCCATATCCGCCATCGACAAAACGGAATTTGATGATTTCAGAAAGTCCGGGCACGTCCATTGAGCCTGCGTGCGTAATATACCAGTCAGTGCATTCAGTCATCTTTTTCAGAAGCTCATCTGCAGACGGCGTTTCCGGCGTATTCAACGCGGTGTATTGATGCGTTTGACCAGTAATATTTGCCCTGAAAATCATATCCACGACATAAACATGGTTCATAAGTCTGAGCATCAGATGGTGCTTTTCAGCATTTGCGGAAGTATCGACCCTCTGTATTGCTTGTAAGGTTTCCGTATCTGCCCAGCGTTTGAATTTGAATAACGTGACAATCGTGCCTGTGTCCATCGCCCCTCCGGATTAACAAAAAATTATCATATCAACAACTTTGTCAGGCCGGTATCACTTCCACTTCCGGCAACACACAGAGGTGATTCTGCTACCCGAAAAATTCCCTCACGGCAGGCTATTTGTGATACATTCCTGGCGCGTCAATGACCACCACACTCGCTATCAGGTATGCAGAACATAACAAAAAAAATTAACTGGCTTCTGCTTACTCTGCCACTCCTCAGCGGTTGTGGCACGCTCTCGCAAATGTCCTCCCCGGAAGGTACTCAGGAACTTCTCACTCATGATTCGCTGGATGGCGACGTTGACAGCGTGGTGCGTCACTACATGGCGCAAAAATCCGTTCCCGGGATGACGGTCGCGGTGATCCATAATCACGGCTCACCGCAGTTTTACACCTGGGGCGTAACCGATGCGGTCAATCGCTATCCTGTCAGGCCCGACACCCTGTTTGCGCTCGGCTCGATCAGCAAAGGGATAACGGCAGAAGTAGTGGCTTGTCTGGTGAATGAAGGGCAACTGAACTGGAACGATAGCCTGGCGACATTGCTTCCGCCGGAGACGGCGCTTAGCGCGGATGCACAAAAAATCACCCTACTTGAACTGGTAACCCACACCTCCGGCCTGCCGCGTCAGAATATGGATGTTCCGATGCTTGGGAAATTCATCAGCTACTTAAGCACCGGCGATAATTTCTACGGTGAGCTGGATAGCGATAACGTGCTGCTCTACCTCGCCGACTGGCGAGCGCCAAAGAATAAAGTGCCGCAATACTCCAATACCGGCTACGCCCTGATCGGCTACATCCTGAAGCACAAAACCGGCGAAGATATCCAGAGTTTAGCCTCGCGCTATATTTTCCGTCCGCTGCAAATGGCTAACAGCAGCTTTACGCCCCGGCAGCTAAAAGGGTATCCCCAGCGTGCGCTTGGCCACGCGGGCGATCAGCCGAAATTTATCCCGCGCGGGCAGCTAACACCGGACTGGCATTTTTCCAATAATATGGTGGCGGCAGCGAGCTTATACAGCAACGCTGAAGATCTGGCGGCCTATGCGCGCTATCACGTATCGACGACTCACAATCGCTTACTGGACAGCGTCTTTGCCGAAGTCAGGGATACCGACATTCAACGACCTGACGGAGTACAGGGTATTGCCTGGACCACCGACTTTATCGGTCTGGAGAAAATCACCTATCAGGTCGGCTATATCGGCGGCTACTCCAGCTTTTTCGGTTATGACAAAGAAAGAGGCAATGCGGTGGTAGTGCTGCAAAATACCTTTAACTGGAGTAATTACATTGGCATCGCGCTTTTGATGGATATGGCGAAAAAAGACGGCCTTATTACCTCTGGCAACCGTTTTGCGAATAATAGGATGCCTGAGCGCGTTTATCAGCAATAACGGTGAACGCCCGCCGTCAGATTCAGGCCTGATGTGCCAGATCTTCACGAGTCGGCCCCTGAAAGTAGATGGTACTAATATGGCAACTTCGAGGCTGAGTCAGTACAAAACGCATCGTTTCCCAGATTGACCATCCATTCATCAGACGCTGCCCCATTCTTGTTTGATTATCGACATGCGCATCTAAACCGGTCAGTTCAAAATCAGGCGGATATAACCCGGTTACCCGAATATTTTCTTTGGATAAGTGTTCTGACAGTTTCGTTGTAAAGCCGCTGAGCCCGTGTTTGCTGGCAAAAAAAGCGGGATGGGCAATGGAATCTGTAAAATTCGGAATACCGCATGCGGAAATAATCGCAATGATGTCAGCGCTCTCTGAGCGTCGCAATCCTGGAAGCAGCGCCTGGGTGAGCAGGATTGAACCAGTCAGGCCTGAACTGACGGTACTGACGATTTCTGTGCTCGATTGTTCGTATATCGTCCCTGACAGCCACTGAGCAGCATTCAGTATTAAAATATCGATTGGCTTTTCTGAACGTAAGACCTGTGAAGAGAACTGAGAAATGGATTCCGGCTGGGCTAAATCGCAGAGATACCCTCTTGCCACACCCCCTTCAGCCGCGATGAGGGCGCAGGTTTTTTCAATATCCTCGACCCGACGGGCGCTAAAATCAACGTCAACGCCCTCTCGCGCCAGCCAGACGCAAAGCGCCTGACCAAATCCCCCACCGCCACCCGTGATAACAGCGCGTTTTCCTCTCAGCATAACTCTGCGTCCTTTATCGTGATGAGTCTGTGTCGGAGGATTTATAGCATGGTGAGGCGGGGGAACATCTTCCCGTTAGTGCCATTTACAGCTGGCTAAAACAGCGACTGCATTGTACTTCACCATTAAAAATATATAATACGAGTTTTTAAGGCTTACATTTCACCAAAAAAACTAAGTCGATAGGTATATTGCGCTATGCAATGCAAAAGAATGAACGATGAGCTTATTTACATCTAACTCTATTGCGATTCGGGTGTCCCCTGATGAAACACCAGCTTCCACTGGTCATTATCAAAACGCTCCCAACATGAAGAACGAAGAGAAGCACGACTGCCATCCTGATTAAACGTCCTGTAATATAATATTGCGATATTATCGCTTACGCTAATGAGTTGAAAATCGCTGCTGAGAATAGTCGGCGCGTTTACTTCATCAGAAAGGCATTCTATTGTCTCAGTACGAGTGACTAACACACCTGTACGCGTTATTTCTCTGAATTCTTTATGAAGTATCTGTTCGAGCCATTCCCTGTCTTTTCGCATCTCGCCATGTAGAGAACATTCAAGTCCAATAAGCTTCTCCAGGAGCATAGTGATTGTCCTTTTACATTTTGTCAGTTTTTTTAAAACGATAATCGCTCTAAGGCAACGTCCGCTCCAGCACGAAGCGGATCTCCCCTTACACCGCCGACTTCGGCCGCAAATTCTCGTCAAACGTCAGCCGTTTCCGTTCAGGCTCAACCTCGCGCAGCGGCTCGACCTGGTGCATAGTGAGCTTGCAGCGCTCCACCAGTACCTGGTATTCCCGCGTGCCCTGCTGCTTCCAGGCCAGCTCCTGCTCGCTCAGCTCACGGATCGCTTTGGCCGGGCTGCCGATGATCAAATGGTTGGCAGGCATCTCCGCTTTGGCCTTCACGAACGCCGCCGCGCCGACGATGCTGTTTTCACCAATGACCGCCCCGTCCATCACCACCGCGTTCATGCCCACCAGCGCATTGCGGCGGATCACGCAGCCGTGAAGAATGGCGCTGTGGCCGATGTGCCCGTCCTCTTCCACCACGGTGTCCTGCTTCGGGAAGCCGTGCATCACGCAGTTATCCTGAATGTTCGCCCCGTCTTTCACCACGATACGGCCAAAATCACCGCGCAGGCTGGCATTGGGACCGACATAAACGCCTTTGCCCAGAATCACGTCGCCAATGAGCACCGCCGTTGGGTGAACATAGCTCTCGTCAGGCACGACCGGCGTCAGGCCGTCAATTTGATAAACAGGCATCTTCCCTCCTTATGCGCTTGTAAGACCACCAAAGCGTTGATAGTAGAGCGTGCCGGGCACGGGCAGTTCGCCGACAGAGGTTTCGCCCTTCTCGCTGACAAACGCCAGCGCTCCCGGCGCGACACGCTGATAGATATTTATGCAGAGCTGTCGGGCGCTTTGTCCCGCCCAGTGCGCAGGCAGTAACTCTTCCGGCAGCAGCGGGTCCTTCAGCACCACGCGACGATAAAAGTGAATCAGCAGCAGCTGGATCTGGAAGCAGCGTTCCGGCGTCAGCTCCTCTGGCGCGGCCTCTTTCAGCAGCGGCAGCAGCGGCCGGAATGAGCTGATAAACGACTCGTACATCGCGTTTTGCTCGGTTAGCTGCCAGCACTCTTCTACGCGTGAACGCAGCGCGGCGCGTGAGAGCGCCAGCGGCGAGTGGGCTTCAAAGAAAATCACGTTTTCGGCCACGCCGGCATCGTGAAGCAGGGACTGCACGTCCGCCAGATGCTGTGACGGCGAGGCCATCAGGCTCGGCGCCAGCGTGCCAAACCCCTGCCAGATCAGCTGCTTTTTAACGTCGGCCAGGGTGGTTTTATCCAGCCCCTCGGAGAGCAGCAGTAACCATTTGCCGTCCCAGGCGGGCAGTTCCGCGCGGTAGATCTTATTCTCCGCGCGACGCGTCAGGCGCAGCCCCTTATCGCTCAGGCGGTAAAAGCTGCGTCGCCCGATGCGCGAGACGTCCAGCCAGCCCTCTTTGTTGAGGCGAAACAGCGCGGTACGCACGAACCGTTCGCCAAACCCCATGCCTTCCAGTAAGGCTGCCAGGCTGCCGAGCCAAATCTCACCGCCGCGATGGGAAAGCGCGTCACCGTATAACGAGGAGATAAGCGAGGTCCCGCTGACGGGAACGGAGCTGACCGCGTGCTGGATAAAGGCGTCGAGTTTATTCATGTGATTCATTCTGTTGTTATTTTAGTCCTGGATGAATCATAGCATAGGATTCTGGGATAGCCCGTCACCCTAACCCCCTCCCTTTGGGAGAGGGCCGGGGTGAGAGGAAACTTAGCCGTTGGCCGCAACTTTACGCAGGTCAAACACCCGGCAGGCTTTCCCTTCCGAGCGCGGGATGCTGCCGCAGTTCACGATCGTCACGTCGGTGGAAATCCCCACCATCGATTTAATGCGGTGGCGCAGCTGGTGGCATACCTGGCAACGCTGCTCGTGCGTCAGCGTCAGGCTGCTCTCTTTCAGCTCCACCTTCACGGAAAGTGAATCAAGATGTCCGCGACGGTTCACCTCAAGCTGGTAGTGCGGAGAGAGATGTTCGAACTTCACAATCTCCTCTTCCAGCTGCGACGGGAAGACGTTAACGCCGCGAATGATCAGCATATCGTCACTGCGGCCGCTGATGCGGTCCATACGGCGCATGCTGCGCGCGGTGGCCGGGAGCAGGCGCGTCAGGTCGCGGGTGCGATAGCGGATCACCGGCAGCGCCTCTTTGGTCAGCGTGGTGAACAGCAGTTCGCCCTGCTGGCCGTCATCCAGCGGCGTGCCGTCGTTCGGGTTAACGATCTCCGGGTAGAAATGATCTTCCCAGATGGTCGGGCCGTCGACGGTTTCGATACACTCCATCGCCACGCCCGGCCCCATCACTTCGGAGAGGCCATAGATGTCCAGGGCCGTAATGCCTAAGCGTTTTTCAATTTCGCGGCGCATGGCCTGCGTCCACGGTTCGGCGCCGAAGACGCCCACGCGCAGGGAACAGCCGCTGGCATCGCCGCCCATCTGGCGCTCCAGCTCCTCTATCAGGTTGAGACAGTAGGATGGCGTCACCATGATCATGTCCGGCTGGAAATCGCGGATCAGCTGCGCCTGTTTCTCCGTCTGGCCGCCGGACATCGGGATCACCGTCGCGCCTAAGCGCTCGGCCCCGTAGTGCGCCCCCAGCCCGCCGGTAAACAGGCCGTAGCCATACGCCACGTGAATTTTGTCCTTCGCGCTGCCGCCCGCGGCGCGCAGGGAGCGCGCCACCAGATTGGCCCAGTTGTCAATGTCGCCCTGCGTGTATCCGACAACGGTCGGCTTGCCGGTGGTGCCGGATGACGCGTGAATGCGCACCACCTGCTCCATCGGCACGGCGAAGGTATCGAACGGGTAGTTATCCCGCAGGTCCTGCTTGGTGGTGCACGGGAACTTACGGATATCCGCCAGCTCGTTGAAATCGTCAGGATGAACGCCCGCGGCATCAAACTTGCGTTTGTACATCGGCACGTTGTTATAGGCGTGATGCAGCGTCCACTTCAGACGCGCGGTTTGTAGCGCCTGTAACTCGTCAAGGGACGCGGTTTCGATCGGGTCAAGCTTTGTTGTATTTGTCATTGTAGGGTACTCACATTGTTTTTATGCTCAAACACGCTCAAGGATCATGGCAATGCCCTGACCCACACCGATGCACATCGTACACAGCGCGTAGCGCCCGCCGCGTCGGTGCAGTTCGTTACTCGCGGCCAGCGCTAGCCTGGCGCCGCTCATGCCCAGCGGGTGGCCCAGCGCAATCGCGCCACCGTTCGGGTTGACGTGCGCGGCATCATCCGGCAGGCCCAGCTGACGCAGCACGCCCAGCGCCTGCGCGGCGAAAGCTTCGTTAAGCTCAATGACGTCCATATCGTGAATACTGAGTCCGGCGCGCTCCAGCACCCTGCGGGTGGCCGGCACCGGGCCGAGCCCCATCAGACGTGGCTCCACGCCCGCCGTCGCCATCGCCACGATCCGCGTGCGCGGGACTACCCCCTGCGCCAGCGCCATCTTCTCGCTGGCGACGATCAGCGCCGCCGCGCCGTCGTTGACGCCGGAGGCATTGCCCGCCGTGACCACCCCGTTCTTACGGAACGGCGTTTTCAGACCGGCAAGCTGCTCGAGCGTGGTGTTGGCGCGCGGATGTTCATCCACGCTGAACGCCGTAACCGTCCCTTTTTTGCCCGGCACCGGCACCGGGACAATCTCCTGCGCCAGAATGCCGTTCTGCTGCGCCTGCGCGGTACGCTGCTGGCTGCGCAGCGCGAACGCGTCCTGATCGGCACGGCTGATATTTAACAATTCAGCTACATTCTCTGCCGTTTCCGGCATACTGTCAGTTCCGAATTGCTGATGCATGAGCGGATTCACAAATCGCCAGCCGATGGTGGTATCAAAGAACTCCGCCTGTCGCTGAAACGCCGCGGTGGCTTTGCCCATCACAAACGGCGCGCGGGACATCGACTCCACCCCGCCCGCAATCAGCAGGTCGCCGTCGCCCGCCTTAATGGCGCGCGCGGCAAAACCAATCGCGTCCAGCCCCGACCCGCACAGGCGGTTGATCGTCGTGCCGGAGACCGTCTGCGGCACACCGGCCAGCAGCAATGACATGCGCGCCACGTTGCGGTTATCTTCCCCCGCCTGGTTCGCGCAGCCGAAAATCACGTCGTCAATCCGCTCCAGGTCGAGCTGCGGGTAGCGGGCCAGCAGCGCGCGCAGCGGCACGGCGCCGAGATCGTCAGTTCGAACGGCGGAAAGCGCGCCGCCGTAGCGGCCCACCGGGGTTCGAACGCCATCACAAATAAATGCGTCACGCATCAGGCCTCTCCTGTCACGCTGCCGCCAATGCGGTGAGATTTTCCGCGAAAAAGGGCGACGGTTTTTTGTTGTTGGTTCTGGATTTCAATGTCGTATACGCCGGTCAGCTTTCCCTGATGCTTCACCCGCGCGGTGGCGGTGAGCGTGTCCCCGGCGAAGCCCGGACGCAGAAAGTCAATCGAGCAGCCGGAGGCTACCGCCGCCAGCCCCTGGCTGTTGCAGGCGTAGGCAAAAGCGGTGTCTGCCAGCGAAAACAGCTGTCCGCCGTGGCAGGTTTTGTGGCCGTTCAGCATCTGCGGGGTGATGGTCATGGTTACCACCGCGTAGCCCTCGTCCATCTCGACAATGTCCATCCCCATCGCCTGCGCGCAGGCGTCCCGTTCGTACATGGTGCGGGCGTTATGCCAGGCGTTATGACTCATAGCTACTCTCCAGAAGCGCGCGCTGGCGCAGCAGGGAACAGGGGCGATAGCGCTCTTCGCCGTAATGACGCTGCAGGTTCTCCAGCAGCGTCAGCAGGCGCTGCCAGCCCAGGCGCTCGCCCCAGGCGATCGGCCCGCTCGGGTAGTTCACGCCCAGGCGCATGGCCGTGTCGATGTCCTTCTCGCTGGCGACCCCTTTTTGCAGGGCATCCAGCGCCTCGTTGGCAATCATCGCCAGCGTCCGCCAGATCAGCAGGCCGGGATAATCGGCAATTTGCACTACCCGGAGCCCCTGCTGCTGCAGGTAGCGGATGGCTTTTTGCGTCGCGGTATGCGGGTTGCTGGCCGCGGCGGCAATGACCGCCACGTCGCGCTCAATGCGGTCGACCACCACCACCGGGCCGTTGAGCCGCAGCGCCAGCGCCTGCGCGGTCTCCCCCTGCGTTTCAATCAGGTACACATCATCAATTTCTGTGACACCGTCACGTCTTTTTTCCACGCGCATCGGGCTATAGGTGTCGTTCACTGACGCAACCCACTGCACGTCGGGTTTTTCACCCTGCCAGTCGTAAACGCCCTTCCCGCTCTTTTTGCCCAGCCTTCCCGCCAGCACCAGCTCCTGCTGCACCAGCGAAGGCAGAAAACGACGCTCCTGCCAGAAGGCGTTAAAGACCGAGCAGGTCACCGCAAAGTTCACGTCCTGACCAATCATGTCGGTCAGCTCCAGCGGCCCCATCGGAAAACCGCCGCCTTCGCGCAGGGCGGCGTCAATCACCTCCGGCGGGGCAACCTGTTCTTCCAGCGCGCGCCAGGCCTCGGAATAGAACGGACGCGCAACGCGGTTGACGATGAACCCCGGCGTGGACTGGCAGCGAACGGGCTGTTTGCCCCAGTTCAGCGCCAGCTCGCACAGCGCGTCGGCCACTTCCGGGGAGGTCGCCAGCCCGCTGACCACCTCCACCAGCTTCATCACCGGCGCCGGGTTAAAGAAGTGCAGCCCTGCGACCCGCTCCGGGTGGTGGACGTCCGCCGCAATCGCCGTGACGGAGATGGAGGAAGTATTGCTGGTCAGCACCGTCTGCGGCGGGCAGATGTCAGCCAGCTGCGCAAACAGCGCCTTTTTCACCTCCAGCCGCTCGGATGCCGCTTCAATCACCAGATCGGCCGCGGAGAGCGCCTCGATATCCGTGATGGGAACCAGCCGGGCAAGGATTTGGCTCCCTGCATCGGCAGAGAGTTTTCCGCGTGTTACCCGGGAGGCCAGACGCTGGCGGATCCCGTCGATGGCGCGCGATATCGCATCGCTGGAGATGTCGTAGATCAGCACCTGATGACCATGGCTGGCGGCGACTTCGGCAATCCCTGCGCCCATCGTGCCGCTGCCGATCACGGCGACAGTCCGTATATTCAGCATCTTATTTCCCCGTAAAGTTCGGCGCGCGCTTCGCCAGGAAGGCGCTGACGCCCTCGCGGTAGTCATCGCTGCGCCCGGCCAGGCGCTGATAGTCGCGCTCGAGATCGAGCTGGGCGTCCAGAGTGTTGGTTTCCGCGGCATTGATCGCCTGCTTGATCAGCCCCAGCCCGAAGGTCGGCTGCGACGCAAAATGCAGGGCCATCTGCTGCGCCGTAGCGGAGAGCTGTTCGTCATCCACCACCTGCCAGATCATCCCCCACGCCTGCGCCTGTTCAGCGCTGAGCTTGTCGCCGAGCAGCGCCAGCCCCATGGCGCGGGCGCGTCCGGCCACGCGCGGCAGCAGCCAGGTGCCGCCGCAGTCCGGCACAAGACCGAGCTTGCTGAAGGCCATCACAAAGCTGGCGGAACGGGCCGCAATCACCATGTCGCACCCGAGCGCCAGCGTGGCCCCCGCGCCCGCCGCCACGCCGTTAACGGCACAAATGACCGGTTTCGGCAGCTTTGCCAGGCGGCGCACCAGCGGGTTGTAGAAGGTTTCAACGGACATGCCCAGATCCGGCGCAGGGCCGTTGGGGTCGACGTTGCGGTCGTTCAGGTCCTGACCGGCACAGAAGCCGCGTCCAGCCCCGGTGATCAGCAGGCAGCGAACGGTGTCGTCGCGCTCGGCCTGTTTCAGGCAGTCGGCCAGCTGCTGGTGCATCACGTCGTTAAAGCTGTTCAGACGCTCCGGACGGTTCAGCGTAAGGGTCATCACGCCCTGTTCTACATGACTGAGAATAAATTCCACAATTAGCGTCCTTTAAAGTCGGGAGTGCGTTTTTGTAGGAAGGCGTCGATGCCTTCCCGGCGGTCTTCGGTGGCAGAAAGCAGCGTAAACAGCTGGCGCTCCTGGGCCAGACCGGCCTGGAGCGGCACCTCCTGGGACTGGCGCAGCGCCTGCTTCGCCGCCTGCAGCGCCAGTGGCGAGTGGCGCGCCATCAGGGCCGCCTGCTTCAGGGCATACTCCAGCGTCAGCGCCGCCGGGAAAACATCGCTCACCAGCCCGGCGTTCAGCGCCTGCTCTGCGGTAATGCTCTCGCCGGTCAGCACCATTTTGCTGGCGAGCGATTTCCCGATGCTACGGATAAGGCGCTGGGTGCCGCCCGCGCCGGGCATGATGCCGAGCGTGATTTCCGGCAGGCCGAAACGGGCGTTGTCGCCAGCGATAACCACGTCGCACAGCAGCGCCAGCTCGCAGCCCGCGCCCAGCGCGAAGCCATTTACGGCGGCGATCAGCGGTTTAGGAAACGCGTTGATCCGCGCCCACAGCTGCGGGCGAATATCGTTCAGAGTGGCAGGCAGGTCTTTCTCCGCCATTTCGTTGAGATCGGCCCCGGCGGCAAAGCAGCGCTCGCTGCCGTAAATCACGCAGACGGCGATGTCGGCATCCACAGCGGCGGCCTCAAGCTGTTCCGCAAGCTGGGTCAACAGCGCGTTGTTGAGGGCGTTGCGCGCCGCCGGACGGTTTAGCGTCAGCTGCAGCACGCGGCCATGACGGGTAACAATCAGTTCGCTCATGCCATCCCCTTCGCGTCGAAGTCGACGATCACGTCGGCGGTTAACGGCAGCGACTGGCAGCTCAGCACATACCCGGCGGCCAGCTCGTCCGGCTCCAGGCTGTAGTTGGTCGCCATGTCCACCTTCCCGCGCAGCACTTTGCATTTACAGGTGGCGCAGACGCCGCCCTTGCAGGCATACGGCAGATCCGCTCCCTGACGCAGGGCGGCATCCAGAATGCTTTCGTCGTCCGCCGTCAGGGTGATTTCACGGTCGCGCCCGTCCTGGCGAACGGTCACTTTCTGGCCTTCTGCCTGCACGTGCGCCGCGCGCTTAACGGTGATTCCGGAGGTGTTAAAGCGCTCAAGGTGAATCGCTTTGTCCGGCATCCCCAGCGCCTTCAGCGTGGCTTCCGCGTCATCCATCATTGCGGACGGGCCGCAGATAAACGCCTCGTCATACTGGCGGAAGTTGATCAGGGTTTTCGCCAGCGCCTGCAGTTTTTCCCCGTCGATGCGGCCATAGAGCAGATCGCTGTCCAGCCGCTCCTGGCTGAAGATGGAGACCAGCTGCAGCCGCTGCGGGTATTTGTCCTTCAGGTCCGCCAGCGCCTGGCGGAACATCATGCTCTGGCTGCTGCGGTTGCCGTAGATCAGGGTGAAATGGCTGTTGGGTTCGGTCGCAAGCGTCGCGGAGATAATCGCCAGCATCGGGGTGATCCCGGAGCCTGCCGCAATCGCCAGGTAGTGGCCTTCGCGTTCGGCCCGGGGCTGGTAGCCAAACTGCCCCTGAGGAACCATCACCTCCAGCGCCATGCCCGCTTTGATCTCATCCCGGGCATAGCGGGAGAAGCGCCCGCCGTCGATGGCTTTGACTGCCACGCTGATTTCGCCCGGAGCGGTACTCCGGCAGATGGAGTAGCAGCGGCGCAGCTCGTCTCCGCCAAGCGTCGTTTTTAACGTCAGGTGCTGGCCGGGACGGAAGCGGTAGGCCTCCTGCAGGGCCTGCGGCACCGCAAAGGTAATGGTCACCGCGTCGCGGGTTTCGGGTTCCACTTTTGCCACTGTTAATGAATGAAACGTTGTCATGGCAGCCTCAAATACATTTGAAATAGTCGAAGGGCTCACGGCAGGAATTGCAGCGGTAGAGCGCTTTGCAGGCCGTCGAGCCAAATTCACTGATAAGCGAGGTGTCGGTGCTGGCGCAGCGCGGGCAGCTCACCTCCACCGGGGCGTGCGCGTGACAGCTATGCCCCACGGGCGGACTGATGCCGTACGCCCGCAGGCGCTCGCGCGCGTCGGGGGTCATCCAGTCGGTGGTCCAGGCGGGTTCAAGCTGGAGCACAATGTGCACCGGGGTAAAGCCGTGCGCGGTCATCGCCTCGCGGATCGCCCCCAGCAGGTGTTCCGTCGCCGGGCAACCCGAGTAGGTGGGCGTGAAGCCGATAACCCAGCCTTCACCCTGCGCCTTCACGCTGCGCACCATGCCTAAATCGGTGATGGTTAACACCGGCACTTCCGGATCGGGGATCTGGCTTAACAGCGCCCAGATCTGCGGAATTTGCGCAGGCGCGATGTCGACGAGGCGTTGCATAGCGTTCTCCTTTACCACTGCTGACCGGGGTACGCGCGCTGGAGATACTGCATTTCCGCCAGCATCGGGCCCAGATGTTCGGTATGCAGCCCCTGCTTGCCCCCGGTGCGGTACGCCACCTCGGCGGGCACCTGCAGGCAGGCTTCATTCAGACCGGCATACACTTCGCTTTCCCACGGCTGGCGCAGGAGGCGCGGGTCAACCGCCACGCCGGACTCAATCAGCTCAAGCTCGACCTCATCGGCGTCAAACAGCTCGGCCGTAAAACGCCACAGGCTCTCGATGGCCTGCTGCATTTTTTGCGCAGACGTTTCTGTCCCGTCGCCCAGCCGCACCAGCCAGCCGCGGCTGAAGCGCAGGTGGTAGCGCGCCTCTTTAATCGCCTTGGCGGCAATGGCGGCAAGCTGGCCGTCGCGGCTTTGGGTCAGGCGTTCATACAGCGCCACGTTCCAGGCATCCATCAGGTACTGGCGGGCAATGGTGTCGGCGAAGCTGCCGTTCGGCTGCTCCACCAGCAGCACATTGCGGAACTGGCGCTCGTCGCGGCCAAACGCCAGCGTGTCTTCATCGCCCTGGCCTTCCCGCTCCGCGGCATAGGTCAGGAAATTGCGCGCCTGGCCCAGCAGGTCGAGACCGATATTGGCGAGCGCGAGGTCGATCTCCAGCTCCGGCGCGTGTCCGCACCAGGCGCCGAGACGCTGAGAAAGCACCAGACCGTTGTCGCCCAGACGCAGGGCATAGGCAGTCACTGAATTCATTCTTTGCCTCACATATGCTCGATGCCGTCAGGGATCGTGTAGAACGTCGGGTGGCGGTAAACCTTGCTTTCCGCCGGGTCGAAGAACTCGCCGCGCTCTTCCGGCTGGGAGGCGACAATCTCGCTCGCCTTCACCACCCAGATAGAACAGCCTTCGCTGCGGCGGGTATAGGCATCACGCGCATTTTCCAGCGCCATGCGATCGTCGGCGGCATGCAGGCTGCCCACGTGACGGTGGGACAACCCCTGTTTGCTGCGTACGAACACTTCGTACAGCGGCCAGTAGACATTGCTCATGGTTATTTCCTCTTAAGCGGCCTGACGGGCGCGCTGTTTTTCGGCGTGCGCCAGCGCGGCTTCCCGCACCCACGCGCCCTCTTCCCAGGCTTTACGTTTCGCGGCCAGGCGTTCGTGGTTGCAGATGCCGCGCCCGTTAATGACCTCGTCAAACTCCTGCCAGTCGATCTCGCCGAAGCGATAATGACCGCGCTCTTCATCAAAACGCAGGTCGGGATCGGGCACCGTCATGCCCAGCATCTCCACCTGCGGCACCGTGTTGTCGACAAAGCGCTGGCGCAGCTCGTCGTTGCCGAAACGTTTGATTTTCCACGCCAGGCTGCGGGCGCTGTTCGGCGAATTGTCGTCGTTCGGTCCGAACATCATCAGCGCCGGCCACCAGAAGCGGTTGATGGCGTCCTGCAGCATCTGGCGCTGAGCCTCGCTGCCCTGCGCCAGCGCCATGCAGGCTTCAAAGCCCTGACGCTGGTGGAAGCTCTCTTCTTTACAGATTTTCACCATCGCGCGGGCATACGGACCGTAGGAGGTTCGGCACAGCGCCACCTGATTGACGATGGCCGCGCCGTCCACCAGCCAGCCGATCACGCCGATATCGGCCCAGCTCAGGGTCGGATAGTTGAAGATGGAGGAGTATTTCATCTTGCCGTCGAGCATCTTCTGGTAGATGTCTTCCCGCGCGCAGCCCAGCGTTTCCGCCGCGCTGTAGAGGTAAAGCCCGTGTCCGGCTTCGTCCTGCACCTTCGCCAGCAGGATCGCCTTACGGCGCAGCGTCGGGGCGCGGGCGATCCAGTTCCCTTCCGGCAGCATGCCGACAATTTCGGAGTGCGCATGCTGGCCAATCTGGCGGATCAACGTCTTACGGTAGGCGTCAGGCATCCAGTCCTGAGGCTCAATCGCCGTCTCCTGCGCTATGCGCTGCTCAAACCGTTGTTCTTGCGTCACGTCATCACCTTTATGATTCGTTAGTTTGCAAATTAAAGCGTAATGCTGAATCACTTTGTTTTTTAAAAGTTACACAAAGGTTAAATATAACCCCAAGAATTGTTTGCTTGTTTTGTGATGCTGCTCGCAAGGCTTTTGCTGAAAGCCTTGATAAGCGGGCCTTGGTATTCTGTGATTCATCCATCCAGATCACATCGTTAACAATTCATTAAAAACTCGGCTTGATTTTTATGATTCACGATCAAACTATTAATGGGTAAACCACGTAACACTTGGAGATAAGCGATGCAGCAGTTAGCCAGCTTCTTGTCCGGCACCTGGCAGTCTGGCCGGGGCCGCGAACGCACTATTCATCACGCCATCAGTGGCGAAGCGCTGTGGAGCGTGACCAGCGAAGGGCTGGACATGGCGGCCGCCCGTCGCTATGCGATTGAGCGCGGCGGCGAAGCGCTTCACGCGATGACCTTTATCGAACGCGCGGCCATGCTGAAGGCGGTGGCAAAGCACCTGCTTAGCGAGAAAGAGACGTTTTATGCCCTGTCCGCCCAGACCGGGGCGACGAAAGCAGACAGCTGGGTCGATATCGAAGGCGGGATCGGCACCCTCTTCACTTACGCCAGCCTGGGCAGCCGCGAGCTGCCGGATGACACCGTGTGGCCGGAAGACGAGCCGATCCCGCTGTCGAAAGAAGGCGGCTTTGCCGCGCGCCACGTTCTGACCTCGAAGTCCGGCGTGGCGGTGCACATCAACGCCTTTAACTTCCCCTGCTGGGGAATGCTGGAAAAACTGGCCCCGACCTGGCTTGCGGGCATGCCCGCCATCATCAAACCTGCCACCGCTACCGCGCAGGTGACGCAGGCGATGGTGAAATCCATCGTCGACAGCGGGCTGGTGCCGGACGGTGCCATCAGCCTGATCTGCGGCGGCGCGGGGGATCTGCTCGACCAGCTCGACAGCCAGGACGTGGTCACCTTTACCGGCTCCGCCAGCACCGGGCAAAGCCTGCGCGTGCACCCGAATATTGTGGCGAATGCCATTCCGTTCACGATGGAAGCCGACTCCCTGAACTGCTGCGTGCTGGGAGAAGACGTCACGCCGGAGCAGCCGGAGTTCGCCCTGTTCATTCGGGAAGTGGTGCGCGAGATGACCGCCAAAGCCGGGCAGAAATGTACGGCCATTCGCCGCATTATCGTCCCGCAGAGCCAGATTGACGCCGTGAGCCAGGCGCTGATTGCCCGCCTGGAAAAGGTGGTTGTGGGCGACCCGGCGCAGGAAGGAGTAAAGATGGGCGCGCTGGTCAACGCCGAACAGCGCGCGGACGTGCAGGAGAAAGTGGATCACCTGATCGCCGCAGGCTGCCAGGTCCGCCTGGGCGGCAAAGCGGATTTGCAGGCCGCGGGCGCGTTCTTCCCGCCGACCCTGCTGTTCTGCCCGCAGCCGGATGAAACCCCTGCCGTCCACGCAACGGAGGCTTTCGGGCCGGTCGCGACCCTGATGCCGTATCGCAACGCACAGCACGCAATGCAGCTTGCCCGCGCGGGCGGCGGCAGCCTGGCAGGCACGCTGGTCACCGCAGACCTGGACATTGCCCGCCAGTTTATTCTCGGCGCGGCGCGCGCCCATGGGCGTATTCAGATCCTCAACGAGGAAGCCTCGAAAGAATCCACCGGCCACGGTTCCCCTCTGCCACAGCTAGTGCACGGCGGTCCCGGACGTGCGGGCGGTGGCGAAGAGCTGGGCGGCCTGCGCGCGGTGAAGCACTACCTGCAGCGCACCGCGATTCAGGGCAGTCCAACCATGCTGGCCGCCATCGGCAAGCAGTGGGTGCGTGGCGCAGCGGTGCAGGAAGATCGCGTGCATCCGTTCCGCAAATACTTTGAGGAGCTGCAGCCGGGCGACAGCCTGCTGACGCCGCGCCGCACCCTGACGGAAGCGGACATCGTGAATTTTGCCTGCCTGAGCGGCGACCACTTTTACGCCCATATGGACAAGATCGGCGCGGCAGAGTCGATCTTTGGCGAGCGCGTGGTGCACGGCTACTTCCTGATTTCCGCCGCGGCAGGGCTGTTCGTTGATGCGGGCGTTGGGCCTGTCATTGCCAACTACGGCATGGAAAACCTGCGCTTTATCGAGCCGGTTAAACCGGGCGATACCATTCAGGTGCGTCTGACCTGCAAGCGTAAAACGCTGAAGAAACAACGCAGTGCCGATGAAAAACCAACCGGCGTGGTGGAATGGGCGGTTGAGATCTTCAACCAGCACCAGCAGGCCGTGGCGCTCTACTCCATCCTGACGCTGGTGGCGCGCCAGCAGGGGGATTTCTGACACCTTCCCTTCACCGCCTTTCCTGCCGGGTGGCGCGATGCTTACCCGGCCTACGACGACCAGCCGGGGTGTGACATCGCCCCGCTCTTTTTTTAACCTGGCAAGACTGGCAAATAATCTGGCAGATGCAGGCAAACGCTTTTCTCAGACGCCTGTCAGGATAGGGCTGTCACAACACAATAAACACAACAAGATGAGGTCTACGATGGGAAGCAATTCTTCTTTTTCTGCCCGTAGAACGGCGCTGGCTATGGCCGTTGCGCTGTGTTGCGCCTGGCAATCCCCTGTTTTCGCCCACGGCAGCGAGGCGCATATGGTCCCGATGGACAAAACGCTGCAGGACTTTGGCGCCGACGTTCAGTGGGATGATTACGCACAGATGTTTACCATTGCGAAAGACGGCGCCTTTGTGAAGGTCAAACCGGGCGCTAAAACCGCCATCGTCAACGGGAAAACCCTCAAGCTCGAGGTGCCGGTGGTGATGAAAGGCAAGAAAGCCTTTATCTCTGACAGCTTCATCAATGATGTTTTCCAGTCCGGTCTTGACCAGACTTTCCAGGTTGAAAAACGCCCTCACCCGCTGAACGCGCTGACGGCGGACGAAATTAAGCAAGCCGTTGAGATTGTCAAAGCCTCGGCGGATTTTAAACCAAATACCCGCTTTACCCAGATTGCCCTTGCTGAGCCAGAGAAAGCCAAAGTGTGGGACTTTGTGCTTAACGGTACGGCTGTGGATGCCCCGCGTCAGGCAAAGATTGTGATGCTCGATGGGAAGCACGTTATCGAAAGCCTGGTGGATCTGAAGGATAAAAAAATCCTGCGCTGGGAGCCGGTGAAAGACGCGCACGGCATGGTGCTGCTGGATGATTTCACTGCGGTGCAGCAGATCGTTAACGAGAGCACGGAGTTTGCCGAGGTGCTTAAAAAACACGGCATCACCGACCCGAAAAAAGTGATTACCACGCCGCTGACCGTCGGCTATTTCGACGGTAAAGACGGCCTGAAGCAGGAAGATCGCCTGCTGAAGGTGGTGAGCTATCTCGACGTCGGCGACGGCAACTACTGGGCGCACCCGATTGAGAACCTGGTGGCCGTGGTCGATCTTGAGCAGAAGAAAATCCAGAAGATTGAGGAAGGTGCCGTTGTTCCGGTTCCGATGACGCCGCGCCCCTACGATGGCCGCGACCGTATAGAGACGCCGAAAAAACCGCTCGACATCATTGAGCCGGAAGGCAAGAACTACACCATTACCGGCGATATGGTGCACTGGCAGAACTGGGATTTCCACCTGAGCCTGGACTCCCGCGTCGGCCCGATGATTTCGACCGTCACGTACAACGACAACGGCAAAAAACGCCAGATTATGTATCAGGGGTCGCTCGGCGGCATGATCGTTCCTTACGGCGATCCGGACGTGGGCTGGTACTTCAAGGCCTATCTTGATTCCGGCGACTACGGCATGGGCACCCTGACCTCGCCGCTGGTGCGCGGGAAAGACGTGCCGTCCAACGCGGTGATGCTCAACGAAACTATCCCGGACTACACCGGCGCGCCGATGGAGATCCCGCGCGCGATTGCGATTTTCGAACGCTATGCGGGGCCGGAATATAAGCATCAGGAGATGGGCCAGCCTAACGTCAGCACCGAGCGTCGCGAACTGGTGGTGCGCTGGGTGAGTACCGTGGGCAATTACGATTACATCTTCGACTGGGTGTTCCATGAAAATGGCACCATCGGCATTGACGCCGGCGCGACGGGTATCGAGGCGGTGAAAGGCGTTCAGGCGAAAACCATGCACGACGCCACCGCCAAAGATGACACTAAATACGGCACGCTGATCGACCACAACATCGTGGGCACCACGCACCAGCACATCTACAACTTCCGTCTTGATATGGACGTGGACGGCATCAACAACAAGCTGGTGGCGATGGATCCGGAAGTGAAGCCGAACACCGCCGGGGGCCCGCGCACCAGCACCATGCAGATTAATCAGTACGATATTGATACCGAGCAGCAGGCGGCGCAGAAGTTCGACCCGGGCACGATTCGACTGCTGAGCAACACAAGTAAAGAGAACCGCATGGGCAACCCGGTCTCATACCAGATTATCCCTTACGCGGGGGGGACGCACCCGGTGGCGACCGGCGCGAAATTTGCCCCGGACGAGTGGATTTACCATCGCCTGAGCTTTATGGACAAACAGCTGTGGGTGACTCGTTACCATCCGGATGAACTCTACCCGGAAGGGAAATTCCCGAACCGCTCCATCCACGACACGGGCCTTGGGCAGTACAGCAAGGATAACGAGTCGCTGAACGATCAGGATGACGTGGTCTGGATGACCACCGGCACCACCCACGTGGCGCGCGCGGAGGAGTGGCCGATTATGCCGACGGAATGGGTGCATACCCTGCTTAAACCGTGGAATTTCTTCGACGAGACGCCAACGCTCGGGAAGAAAAAAGACGAAAAATAACCATCCGCCGGGCAATTGCCCGGTTTTTTTTGCCCTGGCGTTTGAGGATCGTCCTGGCTTGCTTATAGTTACTGATATCTCACCTGCATGATTTATCCCCCGGACGGGAAAGGGCTTTATGGAAAAAAGAAAAAAACCGACGCTGGAACGGGCAACCTGGCCAACGCGCCAGGCCATGGTCATGCATGGACTGGCGATGAACCTGCCGTGGCTGGCCTTCGTCAATATCAGCTTCGCGGTGATGATTCTGCTGCGACACGTTCTGCTTAAGGCCAGCGATCCTCTTTATCCCCACTCGCCGCAGCTGACGAGAATCGTCGATGCCTCCATGCTCGGTATTATCATTCTCTCGGCTGCGCTGATCCTTATGGCCTGGCGGCGCATCGCCGGCATCAGCGTGGTGTTGTTTATCTGCAGCGCCATCTGGTCGGTCTCCTGCTTCTGGTTTATCACCCAGCTGCTGCTCCCGCACGTCTGGCCGCTGTGCGTTATTCTGTTACTCGCCGGTTTGACGGCGCTCTATTTCTACCCTGAAGGGCTGCTCGCCTTTGTGCTCCCGCTCTGGATCACCCTGCCGATAGCAAGCTGGATACGAAACGATGGTCTCAACCTTCACTTCGTTGTTATCTGGAGCGTCTTTACGCTGATCCTGATCTGCGGGCGTTTTATTCTGCTGAGCTGGTTTGACGAAGCCTGGCGACGTAACCAGCAGAATCAGCTGCTGATTTCGCGGCTGGATGCGCTGGCGCATCAGGACCCGTTAACCAAAACCGCCAATCGACGGAAAATGGAGGTGGTGCTGGAGAACGCGGTTGAGCAGAAGAAGCCCTTCTCGCTGATTATGCTGGATATCGACTACTTCAAGCGCTACAACGACACCTACGGGCACCAGGCGGGTGACGACTGTCTGACGCGCGTGGCGCGCGTGCTTAAGCAGTCGGTGCGCACACCTGAGGATGTGGTGTCACGCTACGGCGGCGAAGAGTTTCTGGTGATTCTGTTTAATTGCCCGGAGAACATCGCTGAAAAGGTCGCCCTGCGTATCCAGGACGGCCTTCGCGCAGAGGCCATACCGCACTGCGCCTCGACGGTCAGCGACCATGTCACCGTGAGCATGGGGATTGCGGGGATGGCGGGGGGACTCGCGGGCACCGAGATTATCGCCCGCGCCGATGCGGCGCTGTATCGGGCGAAAGAGGCCGGGCGGGATCGGTGGTCGCTGTAGATAAAAGCTGGGTGGCGCTGCGCTTACCCGGCCTACGGTTCGAGTCGTTGTAGGCCGGGTAAGGCGTAGCCGTCACCCGGCTTGCTTTTTAATACCGCACGCACACCGACTTGGTTTCACACCAGCCGTCCAGCCAGTCCGGACCGAAGTCACGCCCTGTCCCGGACTGCTTCATCCCGCCGAACGGCAGGTTGGCGTCGATCAGCGTATGGCTGTTCACCCACACGGTGCCCGCCTGCAGCCGATCGGTATACTCCAGCGCCTTGCTGATATTCTGCGTCCAGACGCTGGCCGTCAGGCCATATTCGGTGTCGTTTGCCAGCTGGAGCGCCTCTTCCCCGTCGGCGACGCGTACCAGGTTGACCACCGGACCGAATACTTCTTCACGGGTGAGCCGCAGCGAGGCATCCGGGTTCACCACCAGCGTCGGCGACACGTAATAGCCTTTGCCCTCCGGACCACGGTTACCGACGATCAGCTCCGCGTTGCGCGACGTCGCCTCATCAAGGAAAGACTGCACCTTGTCGCAGTGCGCACGCGACACCAGCGGGTTGATAAACGCCTCCGGCGACATGCCCGGCCCGACGCTCAGGGATTTCACCGCCTGTTCGAACCCGCTCACCAGCGTGTCAAACAGCGGGGCTTCAATGTAGATGCGTGAGCTCGCCGCGCACACTTGCCCCTGGTTCAGGAAGCTGCCGGTCATTAATCCTTCTATCACCCACGCGGGGTCCGCATCCTTGAGCACAATTGCCGGGTTTTTCCCGCCGAGCTCGAGGGTCACCCCGGTGAGCGTGTCCGCCGCCGCGCGGGCAATTTGCTTACCCGTTGCCGTTGAGCCGGTAAAGCTCACCTTCGCAATATGCGGGTGCGAGGTCAGCGCTGCGCCACACACCGCGCCGCTGCCGGTCACCACGTTGAACACCCCGTCCGGGATGCCCGCTTCACTGGCGAGTTCCGCCACGCGCAGCAGGGTCAGCGGCGTGGTTTCCGACGGCTTAATGACGATAGAGCAGCCCGCGGCCAGCGCTGGCATCACTTTCCACATCCCGATCATCAGCGGAAAGTTCCAGGGCACAATTCCGGCCACCACGCCAACCGGCTCTTTACGCGTCCACGCCTGATAGCGTGCCCCCTGCGGTAGCGGGATGGAGAGATCGAGGGTTTTGCCCGCAATTTTGGTGGTCAGCCCGGCGGTATAGCGCATCCAGTTCAGGGTGCAGCCGACTTCAAAGGCACGGGAGATGTTGATGGACTTGCCCTGCTCCAGCGTTTCAAGCTGAGCCAGCTCCTCGCCGTGCTTTTCAACGAGATCGGCGAAATGGAGCAGGATCCGCTCGCGCTCCGCCGGGAGTTTTCCGGCCCAGGTACGGGCCACATAGGCGCGCCAGCCGGACATGACGGCACGATCAACGTCGTCGACGCTGGCGTCGGCAGTTGAGGCAATCACCTCGCCCGTGGCCGGGTTGTAGACATTAAGCCGCTTTTCACTGTCCGACGCGGCCTGACGCCCTTCAATCCACAGGCCATGCTGTCGGTCTAAAAATTGTTGCACGGCAGGCTGAATAGCCACCAGTGATTCAGACATAGGATACTCCTTCGTTATTCTTCGCAGGGTGTTCATCCAGTCTAAGAGGGGTTTTGCATTCTCGCTTTTGTCTCTGTGACATTCGCTTTGCCACCTGTGACAGGCGCCGCAAATCGCGATAATTGCCGCTTATATCGCTGTTACCGGTGAGTGTTCTTTCCTATAGTCAGCCTCATAGCTCTGACAAAATGCAACACAAATGCAACAATGCGAAAACGTTGACGGTGCAGTGAGAGAAACGATGGCGTGTGCAAGCGAGCAGGAACAGTATCAGCAGTGGCTGGCGCAAATTAACCAGGTTTGCGGGCGTTTTAACGCGCAGCCCACCGGGGGCAGATTCTACGGCGAGCTGGAGACCAGCTATGCGCGCAGCCTGAAGCTCAGCACCGTCACCGCCGGTGGTGTCAACCTGTTCCGCTCCCGTGAGGAGATCAAACAGAGTAACGATGCCTGGTTCTATACCGTGTTTCAGCTCGAAGGCAGCGCGGAGATTGAGCAGGATGACCGTCGCGCGGTACTCAGAACCGGGGATATCACGCTGATTGACGCCTCACGCCCCTGCTCGATCAACTGGCAGGAAAAATCCCGCCAGATTTCGCTCCTGGTTCCCCGTCAGATTATTGAGCAGCAGTGCCGTTTTCAGGAGATAAGCTGCGCCACCGCCCTTTCCCGCACGCTGCCCACGGTGCAGCTGAGCCATCGCCTGTTGATGGAGAGCATGAGCAATGCCAGCCTGAGTGACCGGGAGAGCGAAGCGGCGCTCGAAGCGATGATTTGCCTGCTGCGCCCCGCTTTCCAGCAGCGCGAAATCATTCAGCCGCGTAAGGAGCGCCAGTTCCAGCATGTGGTGGCGCTGATTGACGACCATATTCAGTCTGAATCGCTGCGTCCGGAGTGGATTGCCGCCGAGAGCGGAATGTCCGTGCGCAGCCTCTATCGCATGTTTGCCGAGAAGGGGCTTGTGGTTGCGCAGTACATTAAAAACCGCCGCCTGGATCGCTGCGCGGAGGTGCTGCGCGCAGCCGGTGATGACGAAAAGCTGGCGGGCATTGGCTACAGCTGGGGGTTCACCGACCATAGCCATTTTTCAACGGCGTTTAAGCAGCGCTTTGGCGTTTCGCCGGGTGAATATCGCAAGCGCTACCGCTAGCTATTTTTTCAGCCATTTTCCGTTAATGCCCTTCACATACTCGCCCGGCTGGGCGCGAGCAACCAGTTTTTGCCCTGCCATTTTGGCCACTTCATCGACCGGCAAATTATTGCTGTCAGCCAGCTTCTGGTAGCTTTCCGTGCGCGCCGCGTTGATGCGATTGATCAGCGCCAGCGTTTCGGCATCCTGTTGAATCGGGGCCAGATAACCGCTGAGGGTTTCCCCCACGCGCCCCTGGGCCCGGGCATCGTTGAGGGTGAGCGTAGCCGCCTGTACGTTCATCCCCAGCGCCAGCAAAATCAGAGCTACTCGTTTCATGGCATCCTCAGAACAGATCGCTGCGCGATTTCAGCAGGGTTTCAACGTCTTTATCGACCTTAATGTGGATCTCATGTTCGATTTTGACATTCATGTTGATGGTAATCGGCTCCTTTGGCGCAGCGACTTCAATGCGCGGCGTACAGCCGGACAGTAGCGCGGCAACGGCAACGGTGAGCGCACCAGCCATCTTTTTCATTGTTATTCCTCACTTTCCTTGCCAGTCGAACTGCGGAGACCGGGTATCGCCGCGTGTTGCTCAAACCAGGTTTGCAGGTTGTCTCCAAAACGCAGGCTGCGCCAGAGGGTAAAGACATTCTCGTCATGGGTATAGTTCAGGTTGACGGAGCTGCTTTTGCCATCGACCCTGCTGGTCCCCTTGATGGTCGCCTGCATGGTTAATTCACCCAGGTTATCTAAATTGATTCTCGTCCACGAACGCGAAATTTCCATATAGCGGAGCCAGTTAATCGCGGCGCCCGCGACCATATTGTCTTTCACGATGGCGTCGGCCGTATCTTTGTCGATGCGAAGCGTCATTGGCCCCGGGTTGGTCAGCCAGCCATCCTTAATGATCCATTTTTCGTTGTCCAGCCAGAACGGCAGCGCCCCGCTGACCGGCCCCGACATGGCGAACTGTTTCGGATTGACGGCGCTAATCAGCTCGCTCGAGGAGATATTGTCCACCCGCAGCAGAGCCGGATCGTGCTGCGGCATTCGCAGCTGCTGCATGGTGATCTTCCCGCCGAGGGTTTCCACCTTCACGTTGGTGAGCAGCAGCGGATTGTCCTCCGTCCAGGGATAATCGCCCTGTAAATCCGCGGTAATGTTGCGCGCGGTCACCAGGTTTACCACTTCACCGATGCGCAACGTGACCGGACCGCGCGTGCCCAGAGACCAGGTGCCCTCGCTGAAGCGGAACGGCAGCACAAAATCGACGCCGTTAATCTGGTTATCGGGCATCCAGGCGCTGCCGGATTTCAGCACTCCGTGCCCGCCCGCTTCAAAGCCCTGATCGGCCGCCGCCGAGAAGGCGACCTGCGCATAAAGCGCCCCGTCGCGCAGCGTCATTTTCCAGTCCGGCGGGATCAGCGGCTGGAATACGGCGAGGGACTGTTTCGGCCACCAGGCCTGCCCGCGAAGGCGCACGCCATCCCAGCGTCCGTTAACCTGTACCGGGCCGATGTTGTCCGCATGGAGGTCACCCTTAAACTGAAAAATCGTCGGGTCGGTGCCGTCGACGCTGAAGGTCAGGACCGAGGGCGGCAACACGCTGCCGCCGGAGAAACGGGTTTGCCCTGCGTTGAGCGACAACGCCCCACTGAAGGTTGGTTTTTCGGCATCGCGCAGCCAGCGTACAGGCCGATCCAGCACCAGACGCGGCGTGCTGACCTCCATCGTGCCATACTGAAGCTTGTCAAAGCCGGTGGAGAGTGCCGTCAGCTCAATAAGGTTGTCGCGCCACTCGCCTTTCCCGGCGACATCCCAGCGGGCATGCATCGGCGTAAAGCCGCCTTTGCCCCAGTAGCGCCACTGCCACAGGCCGTTATCGGGTAAAAAGTCGTTGGCCTGACCGTCCAGGTGGAGTTCAAAATCGCCCATCTCGTTTTCATGGGCGCGCAGAATCGCCTGTAAACGACCGTCCACCCCCTTCCGGGTGAGCTTCACGCCCGCCAGCGGCCAGCGGATTTCATCGATATCGAGCGAGTCAATGATGCGCCCGCGCGAGCGAAGCAGCGCGCCCGGCTCAAAGGCGAGCTGCGGTTCATACAGGCTGCCGGTCAGTTTTGCCGGTAATTTGGCGTAAAGAATGAGATCGTTTTGCTTCGCCTCGCCGCTCAGGTGCAGGGGCATGTCGCTGTTTTCCATGCTGAGCCTGCCAGGCCCAATATTCAGTACCGCGTTGCCTTTACCCGCATCGCCTTGCGTCAAGACGTTCAGTCGTCCGGTCAGGGTGGCTTTCTCCAGCCCCTGCTGCCAGTTGTCGGCGCGAAGGGACACCCGCCCGCTCAGTGGCATACCCGAGAGATCCCAGTTCCAGCGCCCGTCGCTGATGTTGAGCTGTTGCGCCGTGATCTGCCACGGCAGGTCGAGAAGCGGATCGGGGTTGTCTCTCGCCATCACCACCAGCTGTCCCTGATTGTCTTCCCAGTCGAGATCGGCATCGACCAGAGACGTTAACTGTGGCACGTTAAAGGTCGCCACCGCGTGGCCTTTCACCGGCACGCCGTCCGGCACCAGCGGCAGGGTAAACTCGCCCACCAGCTTAATCGGCTGCGGCTGATCCGGGAGCTGAACATCGAACTGGCTGACCGAGAGCGTCTGACCGCGAAGCGTGCCTTTAATGCTGACCTGCTCGCCTTTATAGGCGATCTCCTGGCTGGAGGGGGTTAGCGACGCCTGCAGCTCGCCCTGCCACTGCTGCCAGGGCGACAGCGTCAGGCGGTGAATCGTGAGCCAGGTATTGGGTAACACAGCCTGCCATTGTGCCAGCGTTTTCGGGGCGACCGTTGAGGGCGCCGACTGGGGAATTTTGCTCAGGCAGACGGTGTTAAGATCCAGCGCGCCGATATCCAGCTTCCAGCGGCTGGGGTGTGACAGCGTCACGTTATCGATGCGGGCAATTTCGCAGTCTTCCACCAGATAGCGAAGATCGGGGATCACCAGCGCGCGGCGAGTCAGTTTCGGACTCTCTTCGAACGCGATGCGCGTCCCGACGGGAAGCCAGATCCCGGCGAGCGTCGGTACCCACTGAGCGAGCGTCATCAGCAGCGTCAGCGGCAACAATATGAACAGCAGTAAAAGCGCAAGAGCGGCTTTGTATTTACCCTTCATGGGCAGTTAATATCCTGATTTAGCGAAAGAATTAAGCCGGCAGTGCCGATCATTGTCGCATGTTTAGCGGTTGAGTTGAAGTTGACGCCAAGTTAAGAATAGATGCTGTAATAGTAAGCGGTAATTTTTTTGCTATGCGTAACCTAAAGAATATAGTTTCGGTTCAATTGGTTACGCATAAGTTCAAGAATAATCGCAGAGCAGATTTGCGACATTAATACCTATTCCGTGGCATTGCCAGCAGGTAAAGCATGGCGAATATCAATGACCCCCAATACACCGAGTCGTACCGCCAGGGATCAAAATCAATATGTAAAAAACCGCTAACAAACTCATAGCCGTTGGCAAAAACGTTAATTTGAATGGCTGCGATGGCTATCACAAATAGCGTATAGGCAATGAACAGAGGATATTTATGAAGCCTGTTGACCTTGAGTTTCCCGAGGTACAACAAGAAAAAAACGACAATAGATACAATAAAATAGCATACGGCAGGTAGAATCGGTGGGGTTAATGACAACTCGAATTGTTCCGACATAATTAATTCTCTTTAGCTATCTGGTACATCTGCCAACCTGTGACGCTTCCACTGGTTAAATCCAGAGCCATCGCTGTTTTAGAAGCCTCTTGCCATCCTCTGATATAATCAGATTCAATGTTGCGAAACAGACTCCAGGATTTTTCTCGGGGAGCCAGTACTCTCCTGCCCGCGCCATAGGCTGATAAAGAGATATCAACTACTCCATAGACAATATCAGCTTCATTATTCCCATAGCCGAGTTTCGCTGCTACGTAACGATAAGCATCTCTTAGCGTGCCAGACCGATCTTCACGATAAAGAAGATAGTATCCATTTTCATACATGTTGTTTAGCCCATGAGTAATCATAGGTGCACCATACGCAGCACAGGCCAGACCCAGCGAACCGACGCATAAACTAGCGCCCCCATACACTTGCGCCCCACCGGCAACGAAACCGATCTGTTTAAGCGCTAAAGTCGTCGTTGTTGTTCGGTTTTTTTCAACAACAATAAATAACTTAGCTTTATTGAAGGTGAGTAAATCATCCTGTTCCTTAAGATGATGTATCTGTTCATCAAGTAATTGAATCCCGCCTGACCAGGTCAAGCAATGCGACTCGATCTCCCTTCTCAGGTGAGCAACAAGTTGTTGAGTTTCAAAAAACATACCAGCGGTACCATAAAGCAAATGCTTTGTGGCAATTCGCTGCGCAAGATTTTCAATCTCTAAGACTTTCTCTTCGAAATGACTTTTATCCCGATTATGGTTGTACATTCGGTCTCCCTGTCATTTTAAAATGATAGTAATAATACTACCTTCGATGTTAGGACATTCAAAGAGCTACGTCATTTTAACAGCTAAAGGTAGTCACATTTTCAAGCATTGGGAAACCACTTACCCAAACATACGCACTTGTTGTGACTTTAGTCTCCCCCATAGCCCCCTTAGAGTAAAACAAGCAGACATGTCGCTGGTGTCAGTCCCGCTTAAGAAATCGGTGGATATGAATATCATGGAGTTAGGGTGCACATATGCTCTAGAATAATTGATAGAACTTATTGAATTCAATAATATTTTAGAAATTGTAAGATAATTTTAATCATGCTAACGTGAATGCAAAATCACTGGAGAAAGTCTTATGAAACTCGCAGTATATAGCACAAAGCAGTACGACAAAAAGTATCTGCAACATGTTAACGAGGCTTACGGGTTTGAGCTTGAATTTTTCGACTTTCTGCTGTCCGAAAAAACCGCCAAAACGGCGCACGGCTGTGAAGGCGTCTGCATTTTCGTAAACGATGACGGCAGTCGCCCGGTGCTGGAAGAGTTGAAAAAACAGGGGGTGAAGTACATCGCCCTGCGCTGTGCGGGCTTCAACAATGTGGACCTCGACGCGGCAAAAGAGCTGGGTCTGAAGGTGGTGCGCGTTCCGGCGTACTCCCCGGAAGCGGTGGCTGAACATGCGATTGGCATGATGATGTCCCTCAACCGTCGTATTCACCGCGCTTATCAGCGCACCCGTGACGCCAACTTCTCGCTGGAAGGGCTGACCGGCTTTACCATGTACGGCAAAACCGCTGGCGTAATCGGCACCGGTAAAATTGGCGTGGCTGCCCTGCGCATTCTGAAAGGCTTTGGCATGCGTCTGCTGGCATTCGATCCGTACCCAAGCGCCGCAGCGCTGGATCTGGGCGTGGAGTACGTCGACCTACCGACCCTGTTCTCGCAGTCCGACGTGATTTCTCTGCACTGTCCGCTGACCCCGGAAAACTATCACCTGCTTAACCAGGCGGCGTTTGACCAGATGAAGGATGGCGTGATGATCATCAACACCAGCCGCGGCGGGCTGGTTGATTCTCAGGCTGCTATCGAAGCCCTGAAGACCCAGAAGATTGGCGCGCTGGGGATGGACGTGTATGAGAACGAACGCGATCTGTTCTTTGAAGACAAGTCTAATGACGTCATCCAGGACGACGTGTTCCGTCGCCTCTCTGCCTGCCATAACGTGCTGTTTACCGGTCACCAGGCGTTTCTGACGGCCGAAGCGCTGATCAGCATTTCTGAAACCACGCTGGGGAACCTGCAGCAGCTGGAAAAGGGCGAAGCGTGCCCTAACGAGCTGGCTTAAGTGCTACGCCGGGTGGGCGGCTAAGCCTCACCCGGCGCGTTTGTTTCCCAGCTCCGGTGCGCAACGCGCCACCAGAGCAGGACGGCAGCCAGCGCAATCGCGCTCAGGACACTGAATGCCGTCGCAAACGAGTAATGACCGGCGATCGTCCCGGTTAATGCCGGACTCATGGATGCCCCTACTCCCTGCATCAACATCACCACGCTCTGCCCGGCATTGACGTGCCCGCTTCCGCGCAGCAGCACCACAATAAACGACGGTACGACGACCCCCAGGATCCCGGCGGCCAGGCCGTCGAGAATTTGTACCGGGATCATCATTAACGGCGCATCCGTGGATGCCGCCAGCGCCGCACGCACCGGCATAACCAGCAGCGCCAACATAATCAAGCGCCAGTAGCCATAGTGTTCGATCCGGCGCGAGGCCCAGATGGCGACGGGGATCATCACGGCCTGAGAAATGATGACGGTACCTGCTGCATACAAACCGGGGTTGATCGCGGCAGGTGCCGCGGCAACCCTCATGCTCAGCATCGGCAGCAGCGCGGCGTTCGCCAGGTGGAACAGCAGCAGCGTCAACCCGGTCACAAACAGCGCCCGGTTTTTCATCAGCACCGCAAAACCGGGGACCGGCAGGCTCGCTGAAGAGGACAGCCCGCGCGCCGCGTCGTTATCGATATCGCTGTTGCGAATGGCAAGCAGCGCACACAGCGTTAGCAGCGTGGTGCTGGTCATCAGCAGGAAAATCCCGCCCACGCCCCAGTACCACGCAATGCCGCCCGCAATGAGCGCGGTGACAAAGTTGCCGCCGTGATTGAACGCCTCGTTTCTGCCCATCTGCGCGCTGAACCCGCCCTGCCCAGTCAACCCCAGCGTAATCCCGGCGATCAACGGCCCGACAAATGCCGCACAGATACCGGTGACGACTTGCGACACGGCGACAACGCTGCTCTGCTGGCTAAACCAGAGCAGAAGCGTGCTGAGCGTGATCAGAATGCACAGAAGCGCGAGCACAGCGCGCTTGTGGCGGGAGGTGTCGGTGATGAATCCCGCCGGCAGCGTGGCCAGTAACCCCGCCAGCCCGCCGGCCGTCATCAGGATGCCGATATCATCAGGGGTCCAGTGGCGTTCGGTCAGGAAAATACCGAGAAAAGGCCCCAGACCATCACGAACATCAGCAATGAAAAAACTTGTCAGGCATAACGCCCGCAGCGAACGAAGAGACATACTTCCTGCCTTGCCTGTTATTGCCTGAAATAAGCAAAATGCAGTATACCGGGTATTTTTGAAAATCAGATGACGTCTGAAAAATATTCCCTGCAAACTTAAACAATACATCAAGGGCGCTGTTTTTTTACTTTACTCATTATTGCGCCTGCTTATACTGGCAAAAATTTTCACAGGAGTCCTTCGTTGGAAAGCCATTTTATCGTTGATACGAAGGTAAGCTGACGCGATTTTCTCGCTGCTTACCTTAACGGTGGGCAGCAATCCTCTTGACGTGATTGCATCCCAATACATTAAGAACGACCAAATTTGTGGAGCATCGCGATGTTCATGTTTAATCATTCACTCTTTCCGCCGCCCTCGCGCTGACATGCTTTGCGTTTTAACGGCGTCATACTGTGCTTTGTGAAGCGCTGACGCTTATCGTGTAACCATGTTAACAGGCGACAGGCTGATGTTCCCTTATATCTCTCATCTGCTCGCAGCGATGCTGCTGGGCGCAATTATTGGCGCGGAAAGACAGTGGCGCCAGCGTATGGCCGGGCTTCGCACCAATGCTCTGGTTGCAACGGGTGCGGCCGTGTTTATTTTAAGTTCCCTCTCGACGTCACCCGATAGCCCGGGGCGTATTGCAGCGCAGATTGTCTCCGGAATAGGTTTTCTTGGCGCTGGCGTTATTATGCGTGAGGGAATGAATATTCGCGGTCTTAATACCGCCGCGACGCTGTGGTGTTCGGCCGGAATTGGCGTGCTATGTGGATTAGGTCAATTCTGGAATGCTGGTATGGCCAGCGTGATTATTCTGTGCGCCAACATCCTGCTTCGCGAAGCTGCGCAACGGATTAATCAGCTGCCCGCGCTCCATGAAGGCGAAAAATGCTATGTCCTGAAAATCACCTGTGATGACGAGCATGAAGATGCGGTGCGGCAGAGTGTGGTCAACATGGCGAAAGAGTTGACGTTGAGTCTGAAAGCCATTTATTGCGATACGGCGCAAGCAGAAGGAAAAACTGAAATACGGGCCGAGGTGATGACCCGTGAGGAATACCGGAAATTACTCGAGCTAATTATGGGTAATATTGGCGGGAATAAAATTATGGCTTCCGTAAGCTGCCACGCAATATGAATACGATACCGGGCATTGCGCCCGGTTGAGGCTTCCCGTTTTGCAGAAATGGGCAGTGACATGGGCCGATGAATCCCAGGATGCCCCGTTTAACAAACGTTCTTTGTCACACTACTTGACGAATTCAGAGGCAGGTTCGACCGGGCGAATATCACATAACCAAAATTTGTCCTCGTTATGACAGCCTGCTCTCTGTTTTGAAGGAATTAACGGCCTACTCTGAGTTGTGCAAAAAACACTCAGGAAGGACACATGTACAACACCATTTTGGTTCCCATTGACATTTCCGAGGATAGCCTGACGCACATGGTTATCCCGTTCGTTCAGGCACACACCGCACTTAACACGGCCAAGGTTCACTTTCTTACCGTTATTCCTTCGCTTCCCTATTTTTCATCGTTAGGTTTGGCCTACTCCGTGGAAGTGCCGAAGATAAAAGAATTCCAGCACGCTGCTTTAGCGAAACTGGATGAGATTGTTAAGCAATTCAAAATCCCTGCAGACAAGATACAGACCCACGCCGTGACGGGGTCTCCGAAGGATCAGATCCTTAAGCTCGCTGACACGATCGGCGCCGACCTGATCATCATTGCCTCCCACAAACCTGACATCTCGACCTATCTGTTGGGTTCGAACGCTGCGGCAGTGGTGCGGCATGCGAAATGCCCTGTGCTGGTTGTAAGATAAAAAAACCGGGCGTAACGCCCGGTTTTTTAAGCCAACACCATGAACCGCTCCCAACAGACAGCTACACAGGAATATGAGCAGGTTTACAATCCCTGACCAGCCTTACCTGTTCACGCAAAGCGCAAATGGCGACTGCAGATTTCCAATCAGCCAGCCATTACCTGTAGGTTCAATCTTCAGCTGGCGAACGGTTCCCTCGGGAACATAAAAGAAGCTGCTTTTAAAACTGTCATCATCAGCTGTATCACGCGGATTTTTAACGTAGCGCGTATCGGTCAGGGCAATCTCACCCGGCCTGTTCATCTCATAGCTAAAGAGAATTGTGCGTGAGATGACATTAACACCTCGCGCTGACTGGATATTCCCAGACAGGACAGCCTGGCCATCGTGGTTTTTATCTAAACGGAAAATAAACTCCAGCGTAGCGACGAAATCAGGTTCGTGATGGTTGTAACGCACAATTGTGGAACAGTTAACACTCAACGCACTCTGTTTATGACGCATGTGAACGTAGAACCACACCGATAACGCCAGGATGAGGAGTAAAATTACGGCCGATATTCCTGTTTTTTTATTGATTGCGTTCATAACCACTCCAGTAGTTATTCAGACAGGAGATGTAATTATTATTCTTTTGCGTGCATCGACTGATAAACGCCCTCCCCTTATTGCCGTACAGATAGGACTCTGAAACCTGATAGAGAAAAGAAGTGCCTTCCAGACACTGAATATGATTTGAGTTAGCCAGTTCTAAAAACAGTTCTTTTTTTTGCTCTGACAGGGATGCAGAGTTGCTCTGGACTGTATAGACAGGACAGGTGTCGTAGTTAAACAAAAAATGAGGCTTAATCTGTTTTATTTCCTTTACGTCTTTCGACGGAATTACGAGACCTGACACAACTAAGGTAGCGCTGATTAAAAGTACAATCAGTGCCAGCGTATAATGAAGAACCTTGTTCTTACCCGCTACCGCCGTACGGTGTACTACCTTTATTATCTCCGACTCTTCATCTTCTTTGAGTCGTCCATCAGCAATCGTAGATTCAGTTATATCCCTGACATCAATATCACTGTTAAACATAAAGCCGACCCGAGGCACTGTGGTAATACATTCATCCGTAATACCAAACTGGACGAAGTGTTTTCTCAGTTCTGAGATGTATTTATTTAATGTGTGACTCGATGAGCGCAACCCATGAGCATCCCAGACGTTATCCAGGAGTTCATTCCGTGTCAGGACTTGACCATGCCTTTCGAGAAGGCATGTGAGTAGCCTGTTCATTGTCAGGGTCAGAATGACAGTAGAGCCCTCGTCTCCGGATGGCCATATGGCACCATCTTCAGAGCGATAAAAAACCCTATTATCAATCACAAAAACCATCTCTGACTCCTTATCCATGATGGTAATTGAATGGATCTTCACATTTATCCAGCCTGCGAAAGCCCATTAACTTCTTTCTCGCATCTTAGCACAGCAAGACGCAACAACCTCTTCTGCAGACTTATCACTTGTAAATGAAATACCAAGCAGAATATAAGTTTGTATTTTAATAAATTCGCAATACATGTATCTACACGCCGTTTTGGGTTGATAGGATTATTCGCAGAAGTGAATGAGCAGGTTCTTATTCTTCAGGAGCAGCAATCCGACCTACCGCCATTCACAGCCTCGGGTACGAAGAGTGAAGTGGTCAACAAAAACTGGCCACCGCGT
>NZ_KV787901.1:0-39139 GCF_001807145.1 Enterobacter sp. HMSC16D10 | reverse complement strand
TGTAGGCCGGGTAAGCGCAGCGCCACCCGGCGAAGGTCACATCGTCAGCGGATTACACTCTTCTCGCCGTAACATCTGACACAAGGCAATCAGCGGTAACCCCACCAGGGTGTTCGGATCCCGACCGTCCAGCTTGTCGAACAGCGCAATCCCCAGCCCCTCACTTTTAAAGCTCCCCGCGCAGTTCAGCGGACGCTCACGACGCACATAATCCATAATCTCTTGCTCGCTGAGATGACGGAAGTGTACGTCGAACGGCTCGCACTCGGTTTGCAGATGGCCTGACGCGGCGTTATAGAGGGCGAGGCCCGTATAGAAGGTCACGATAGTACCGCGCGCGCGCAGAAGCTGCTGGCAGGCATTTTCCTCTGTATGCGGCTTGCCGGTGATTTCGCCGTCCAGCACGCAAACCTGATCGGAGCCTATAATCAAATGCGAAGGATAGCGTGCGGCCAGCGACTGCGCCTTCTCCTTAGCAAGACGCGTCACCAGATGGCGCGGTGACTCGCCCGGCTGTGGCGTCTCATCCACGTCTGGTGCAGCGCATTCAAACGGGATCCCGAGCTTTTCCAGCAGCATTCGGCGGTAGGGAGACGTGGAAGCAAGGACGAGATTTGGCATATTTTTATCACCAGATATAGCGTATCGATGCCAGCCATTTTAAACTACAGGCCGCAATGTGTGCGAATAATTGGCAAAAGGCAGCTCTGGTTGCCTTTTTCTTTGACTCTATGACGTTACAAAGTTAATATGCACGCCCTATGCAAAAGGTAAAATTACCCCTGACTCTTGATCCGGTACGTACGGCTCAAAAACGCCTCGATTACGAAGGTATCTATACTTCCGATCAGGCTGAGCGTATTGCCGAATCCGTAGTCAGTGTGGACAGTGATGTAGAATGCTCCATGTCGTTCGCTATCGACAACCAGCGCCTCGCCGTTTTAACCGGTGATGCAAAGGTGACGGTAACGCTCGAGTGTCAGCGTTGCGGGAAACCGTTTATACAGCATGTTCACACAACGTATTGTTTCAGTCCGGTTCGTTCTGACGAACAGGCTGAAGCACTCCCGGAAGCGTATGAGCCGATTGAGGTTAACGAATTCGGTGAAATCGATCTTCTGGCTCTGGTTGAAGATGAAATCATCCTCTCCTTGCCAGTCGTTCCGGTGCATGATTCTGAACACTGTGAAGTGTCCGAGGCGGACATGGTCTTTGGGGAACTGCCTGATGAAGCGCAAAAACCAAACCCATTTGCCGTATTAGCCAGCTTAAAGCGTAAGTAATTGAGGAGTAAGGTCCATGGCCGTACAACAGAATAAACCAACCCGTTCCAAACGTGGCATGCGTCGTTCCCATGACGCGCTGACTGCAGTTACCAGCCTGTCTGTAGACAAGACTTCTGGTGAGAAACACCTGCGTCACCACATCACCGCTGACGGTTTCTACCGCGGCCGCAAGGTTATCACTAAGTAATCACGCGTCAGCGTGATTAGGCTTAGTGAGGAGCTCCCCGTGCAAACGGGGAACTTACCGAACCAGGCTGCGACGATACCTTGACACGTCTAACCCTGGCGTTAGATGTCATGGGGGGAGATTTTGGCCCTTCCGTGACAGTGCCTGCAGCATTGCAGGCACTGAATTCTAATTCGCAACTCACTCTTCTTTTAGTCGGCAATCCCGACGCAATCACGCCATTACTTGCAAAAGCTGACTTTGAACAACGTTCACGTCTGCAGATTATTCCTGCGCAGTCAGTTATTGCCAGTGATGCCCGACCCTCGCAGGCGATTCGCAACAGCCGCGGCAGCTCGATGCGGATAGCGCTGGAGCTGGTGAAAGAAGGACGAGCCCAGGCTTGCGTCAGCGCGGGTAATACCGGCGCGCTGATGGGACTGGCGAAATTGTTGCTCAAACCGATTGACGGTATTGAGCGCCCGGCGCTGGTGACGGTGTTGCCGCATCAGCAGAAGGGCAAGACGGTGGTGCTCGATTTGGGCGCGAACGTCGATTGTGATAGTACAATGCTGGCTCAGTTTGCCGTAATGGGATCGGTGCTGGCAGAAGAAGTGGTCGGGATCAATACTCCCCGTGTTGCGTTACTGAACATTGGTGAAGAAGAGACCAAAGGCCTGGACAGCATTCGCGAAGCAGCTGAATTGCTCAAACAGGTTCCCTCCATCAACTATATTGGTTATCTCGAAGCTAATGAGTTGTTGACGGGTAAAACGGATGTTCTGGTCTGCGATGGCTTCACCGGAAACGTAACGTTGAAGACCATGGAAGGGGTCGTGCGGATGTTTCTTTCTCTGCTGAAATCACAGGGAGAGGGCAAAAAAAGCGCCTGGTGGCTGATTTTATTGAAGCGTTGGTTACAAAAGAGCCTGACGCGGCGATTCAGTCACCTCAACCCCGACCAGTATAATGGCGCCTGTCTGTTAGGATTGCGCGGCATCGTGATTAAGAGTCATGGCGCCGCCAATCAGCGAGCATTTTCTGTCGCCATTGAACAGGCAGTGCAGGCGGTGCAGCGACAAGTCCCTCAGCGGATTGCCGCTCGCCTGGAATCTGTATTAGCTAAAAGTGACTGAGCGTACATGTATACGAAGATTTTAGGTACCGGCAGCTACCTGCCAAAACAAGTGCGTACCAACGCCGATCTGGAAAATATGGTAGATACGTCTGACGAGTGGATTGTCACGCGCACAGGTATCCGTGAACGTCGTATCGCCGCGCCAGACGAAACCGTGTCCACCATGGGTTACGAAGCCGCACAGCGTGCTATCGAGATGGCGGGCATTGATAAAGAACAGATCGGTTTGATCGTGGTGGCCACGACGTCTGCTACACATGCTTTCCCAAGCGCGGCATGCCAGGTGCAGAATATGCTCGGCATTAAAGGTTGCCCGGCGTTTGACGTTGCCGCTGCGTGCGCAGGTTTTACCTATGCGCTGAGCGTTGCCGATCAGTACGTGAAGTCCGGAGCCGTCAAATATGCGCTGGTGATCGGTGCTGACGTGCTGGCGCGTACCTGCGATCCAACCGATCGCGGAACGATCATTATTTTTGGTGATGGTGCGGGCGCGGTGCTGCTGGGGCAGTCCGAAGAGCCGGGTATCATCTCTACGCATCTGCATGCTGATGGCAGCTACGGTGAGCTTTTGACCCTGCCTAACGCCGATCGCGTTAATCCGGACAACTCGATTTATCTGACCATGGCAGGGAACGAGGTGTTCAAGGTGGCGGTGACTGAGCTTGCGCACATTGTTGATGAAACGCTGGAAGCGAATAACCTTGAGCGCTCCGCGCTCGACTGGCTGGTACCGCATCAGGCGAACCTGCGTATCATCAGCGCGACCGCGAAAAAGCTGGGCATGTCGATGGATAACGTTGTGGTGACGCTGGATCGCCACGGCAACACCTCTGCGGCGTCAGTACCGTGCGCATTTGATGAAGCGGTACGCGACGGGCGAATCAAACAGGGCCAGTTGGTCTTGCTTGAAGCCTTCGGTGGCGGGTTCACCTGGGGTTCCGCGCTGGTTCGTTTCTAGGATAAGGAATAAAAAATGACGCAATTTGCTTTTGTGTTCCCGGGTCAGGGCTCTCAAACCGTTGGGATGTTGTCTGAAATGGCAGCACACTATCCGGTCATTGAAGAGACTTTCCGTGAAGCTTCTGATGCACTGGGTTATGATTTATGGGCGCTGACCCAGCAGGGCCCGGCCGAAGAACTGAATAAAACCTGGCAGACACAGCCAGCGCTGCTGACAGCGTCCGTTGCGCTGTGGCGTGTCTGGCAGCAGCAGGGCGGTAAAGCGCCAGCGCTGCTCGCGGGCCATAGTCTGGGTGAATACTCAGCGCTGGTCTGTGCCGGTGTGATCGCGTTTGCTGACGCCGTACGTCTGGTGGAACTGCGCGGTAAATTCATGCAGGAAGCGGTGCCAGAAGGCACAGGTGGCATGTCTGCTATCATCGGTCTGGATGATGCTGCGATTGCAAAAGCGTGTGAAGAATCTGCTGAAGGGCAGGTGGTTTCACCGGTTAACTTCAACTCGCCGGGCCAGGTGGTTATCGCTGGTCATAAAGAAGCGGTTGAGCGTGCCGGTGCTGCCTGTAAAGCTGCTGGCGCGAAACGCGCGCTGCCGCTGCCGGTCAGCGTGCCGTCCCACTGTGCGTTAATGAAGCCAGCCGCCGAGAAACTGGCGGTTGAGCTGGAAAAAATTACGTTTAGCGCACCGACGATTGCCGTTGTGAACAACGTCGATGTGAAATGCGAAACCGCGCCGGAAGCTATCCGCGACGCACTGGTTCGCCAGCTCTACAGCCCGGTACAGTGGACCAAAACCGTTGAGTTTATGGCCGCTCAGGGCGTTGAGCATCTGTATGAAGTCGGCCCAGGGAAAGTCCTCACCGGTCTGACGAAACGTATTGTTGACACCCTGACAGCCTCGGCGATTAACGAGCCGGAAGCGATGTCAGCGGCACTCTCGCAATAAAAGAGGAATACCATGAGTTTTGAAGGAAAAATCGCCCTGGTGACTGGCGCAAGCCGCGGTATCGGGCGTGCAATTGCTGAAACACTGGTTGCGCGCGGCGCGAAGGTGATTGGTACAGCAACCAGCGAGAATGGCGCGCAGGCCATCAGCGAGTATCTGGGTGCGAACGGTAAAGGTCTGGTACTGAATGTGACCGAACCAGCATCTATCGAATCTGTTCTGGAAAATATTCGCGCAGAGTTTGGTGAAGTGGATATTCTGGTCAATAATGCCGGGATCACTCGCGACAACCTTCTGATGCGAATGAAAGATGACGAGTGGAACGATATTATCGAAACCAACCTGTCATCTGTATTCCGTCTGTCAAAAGCGGTAATGCGCGCTATGATGAAAAAGCGTCATGGTCGTATTATCACTGTTGGTTCTGTGGTTGGTACCATGGGAAATGCTGGTCAGGCTAACTACGCTGCGGCGAAAGCAGGTCTGATCGGTTTCAGTAAATCGCTGGCGCGTGAAGTCGCGTCCCGCGGGATTACTGTAAACGTTGTTGCTCCGGGCTTTATTGAAACGGACATGACGCGTGCGCTGACCGATGAGCAGCGTGCGGGTACACTGGCGGCAGTTCCGGCGGGTCGTCTTGGCGACCCTAAAGAAATCGCCAGTGCGGTTGCATTTTTAGCCTCTGACGAAGCGGGTTACATCACTGGTGAGACCCTCCACGTCAACGGCGGGATGTACATGGTTTAATCACGATCGAAAATATTTGCGTTATTAGGGCAAATGGCCTCAAAATAACGTAAAATCGTGGTAAGACCTGCCGGGATTTAGTTGCAAATTTTTCAACATTTTATACACTACGAAAACCATCGCGAAAGCGAGTTTTGATAGGAAATTTAAGAGTATGAGCACTATCGAAGAACGCGTTAAGAAAATTATCGGCGAACAGCTGGGCGTTAAGCAGGAAGAAGTTGTGAACTCCGCTTCCTTCGTTGAAGACCTGGGCGCAGATTCTCTTGACACCGTTGAGCTGGTAATGGCTCTGGAAGAAGAGTTTGATACTGAGATTCCGGACGAAGAAGCTGAGAAAATCACCACCGTTCAGGCTGCCATTGATTACATCAACGGCCACCAGGCGTAAGTGAACATCTCCAGGCGGTCATTCGACCGCCTGAGTTTTATCTTTTTTAGTCCCACGAATCTCTTTTTTTATCCCTCCCTGGAGGACAAACGTGTCTAAGCGTCGTGTAGTTGTGACCGGACTTGGCATGTTGTCTCCTGTCGGCAATACCGTAGAGTCCACCTGGAAAGCTCTCCTTGCCGGTCAGAGCGGCATCAGCCTAATCGACCATTTCGATACTAGCGCCTATGCAACGAAATTTGCTGGCTTAGTAAAGGATTTTAACTGTGAAGAGATCATCTCGCGCAAAGAACAGCGCAAGATGGATGCCTTCATTCAATATGGAATTGTCGCTGGCGTTCAGGCCATGCAGGATTCTGGCCTTGAGATTACGGAAGAGAACGCAACCCGTATCGGCGCTGCTATCGGCTCCGGGATTGGCGGTCTTGGCCTGATCGAGGAAAACCATACATCGCTGATGAATGGCGGACCGCGTAAGATCAGCCCGTTCTTCGTTCCGTCCACGATTGTTAACATGGTGGCAGGTCACCTGACCATTATGTTCGGCCTGCGTGGGCCAAGCATTTCTATCGCTACCGCGTGTACGTCTGGCGTGCATAACATCGGCCAGGCCGCGCGTATCATTGCGTACGGCGATGCAGATGCTATGGTTGCGGGCGGTGCTGAAAAAGCCAGTACCCCATTGGGTGTCGGTGGCTTTGGTGCAGCGCGTGCGCTTTCTACCCGTAACGATAATCCTCAGGCGGCGAGCCGTCCGTGGGATAAAGACCGCGATGGTTTCGTGTTGGGTGACGGGGCAGGTATGCTCGTGCTGGAAGAGTACGAACATGCGAAAAAACGCGGTGCGAAAATTTATGCTGAAGTCGTTGGCTTTGGTATGAGCAGCGATGCTTATCACATGACCTCTCCTCCGGAGAACGGTGCGGGTGCTGCGCTGGCGATGGAAAACGCGATCCGTGATGCGGGTATTACCCCAGCGCAGATTGGCTACGTTAACGCTCACGGTACCTCTACGCCAGCAGGCGACAAAGCTGAAGCGCAGGCTGTGAAGTCTATCTTCGGCGAGTCTGCCAGCCGCGTACTGGTTAGCTCCACGAAATCTATGACCGGTCACCTGCTGGGTGCTGCGGGTGCAGTAGAGTCCATCTACTCTATCCTTGCGCTGCGCGATCAGGCTGTTCCGCCAACCATCAACCTGGATAACCCGGATGAAGGTTGCGATCTGGACTTCGTTCCTCATGAAGCGCGCCAGGTTAGCGGTATGGAGTACACCCTGTGTAACTCCTTCGGCTTTGGCGGCACGAATGGTTCTCTGATCTTCAAAAAGGTCTGAGCCTGACGGCCCGAAAGCTATAAAAAAAGGTCCGCTTGCCGGGCCTTTTTTATTAAGCCTAATCTTCTTGTCGGTTGCATGGCATCCTGCCAGACTAAACGCCCACGCATAAGGAGCCACCATGTTTTTAATTAATGGCCTTGAGCAAGACACGCTGCCGGCAAGCGACAGGGCGACGCAGTTTGGCGATGGCTGCTTTACGACTGCGCGTATTCTGGAAGGCGACGTGTGCTTGCTTGATGCACACCTCCGCCGTTTACAAGACGCCTGCCAGACGTTACTGATCCCTTTTACGCAGTGGGAAATTCTTGAAAATGAGATGCGTCAGCTGGCGTCAGGTAAAACCAGCGGTGTCTTAAAAGTTATCATTAGCCGAGGCAGCGGTGGGCGGGGGTACAGCGGTGCCGCCTGTCAGCATCCAACACGTATTCTCTCTGTTTCAGCTTATCCTGCTCACTATGCGCGCTGGCGTGAAGAGGGCGTGACGTTGACGCTGAGCCCGGTGCGGCTGGGGCGAAACCCGATGCTTGCCGGACTAAAACATCTTAATCGCCTGGAACAAGTGCTTATTCGTACTCATCTTGAACAGACGGACGCCGATGAGGCGCTAGTCCTTGACAGTGAAGGGCGCATTACGGAATGCTGTGCGGCTAATTTATTCTGGCGTAAGGGGCGCGACGTCTTTACGCCTTCGCTGGCGCAGGCTGGCGTTAACGGCATCATGCGCCAGTTTTGTTTACAGCAGCTCGCACGTTCAGACTTTCGCATTGTCGAAGTTTGCGCAGGAGAAGACGCGCTACATACCGCCGATGAAGTCGTTATCTGCAATGCGTTGATGCCTGTTATCGCCGTCCGTGCGTATGACCAACAGCGCTGGTCTTCGCGCGAGCTGTTCCAGTTTTTAGCCCCGATATGTGAGCAAACCAGATAGTCATGAAGAAAATGTTGCGTTTTGTCCTTCTCCTTATTATTGCGCTGGGCATTGCTGGCGGAGCGGGAGTATGGAAAGTCCGCCAGCTGGCGAACAGTAAAATCTTGATTAAAGACGAGACGATTTTTACCCTGAAAGCCGGTACCGGGCGGATGGCGCTGGGCGAGCAGCTTTACGGGGATAAAATCATTAACCGTCCTCGTGTGTTCCAGTGGTTATTGCGTATTGAGCCTGATCTATCTCACTTCAAGGCCGGTACCTACCGCTTTACGCCCGGCATGACAGTCAGAGAGATGCTGCAACTGCTGGAAAGCGGTAAAGAAGCCCAGTTCCCGCTGCGTTTTGTCGAAGGTATGCGCCTGAGCGATTACCTCAAACAGCTGCGCGATGCGCCGTATATCAAACATACCCTGAAGGACGACAGCTACCAGACGGTGGCCGACGTGCTCAAGTTTGAGCATCCCGAGTGGGTAGAGGGCTGGTTCTGGCCGGATACCTGGATGTACACCGCAGGCACGACCGATGTGGCGATCCTGAAGCGGGCACACAAAAAAATGGTCGCCGCCGTGGATGCCGCCTGGGAAGGGCGAATGGATGGCTTACCCTATAAAGATAAAAACGAGTTTGTCACCATGGCCTCGATTATCGAAAAAGAAACCGCCGTTGCCGCCGAGCGCGATCGGGTGGCGTCAGTATTTATCAATCGTCTGCGCATTGGTATGCGCCTGCAAACCGACCCTACCGTCATCTACGGCATGGGAGAGAACTATACGGGCAAGATTTCCAGAAAAGATCTGGAAACGCCAACGGCGTATAATACCTACGTGATTAGCGGTTTACCGCCTGGCCCGATTGCCACGCCGAGCGAGGCTTCTCTCAAAGCCGCCGCGCACCCGGCGAAAACACCGTATCTCTATTTTGTGGCTGATGGAAAAGGGGGGCATACCTTTAACACCAACCTTGCCAGCCACAATCGCTCTGTTCAGGACTATCTGAAGGCACTTAAGGAAAAAAATGCGCAGTAAATACATTGTCATTGAGGGACTCGAAGGGGCGGGTAAAACCACTGCCCGCAACGTAGTGGTGGACACGCTGAAATCGCTTGGCGTCGCCGACATGGTCTTCACCCGCGAGCCGGGCGGTACACAACTTGCGGAGAAACTGCGCAGCCTGGTGCTGGATATTAAATCCGTTGGCGACGAAGTTATCACTGACAAAGCCGAAGTGTTGATGTTCTACGCGGCGCGCGTACAGCTGGTTGAGACGGTGATCAAACCCGCGTTGGCCGAGGGTAAATGGGTGATCGGCGATCGCCACGATCTGTCGACTCAGGCCTACCAGGGCGGGGGACGCGGTATTGACCAGACGATGCTGGCAACGCTGCGCGATGCCGTACTGGGTGATTTTCGCCCCGACCTGACCCTCTATCTGGATGTTACGCCGGAAGTGGGCCTCAAACGCGCCCGCGCGCGCGGCGAGCTGGACCGCATTGAACAAGAGTCCTTTGATTTCTTTAACCGCACCCGTGCGCGCTATCTTGAGCTGGCGGCACAGGATAGCGCTATTCGTACCATCGATGCGACGCAGTCGCTGGATGACGTCACGCACAACATCCAGCAGACCGTTACGCAGTGGGTACAGGAGCAGCAGGCATGAAATGGTATCCATGGTTGCGTCCGCACTTTGAGCAGCTGATCGGCAGCTATCAGGCGGGGCGGGGGCATCATGCGTTACTGATTCAGGCATTGCCAGGGATGGGGGATGAGGCGTTAATTTATGCCCTCACCCGTTTTCTGATGTGCCAGCAGCCGGAAGGGCACAAAAGCTGTGGTAAGTGCCGCGGCTGCCAGCTGATGCAGGCGGGCACACATCCTGACTACTACACCCTTGAGCCTGAGAAGGGCAAGAGCGCGCTGGGTATTGATGCCGTGCGTGAGGTCAGTGAAAAATTGTACGAACATGCGCGTCTGGGTGGCGCTAAGGTCGTCTTGCTCAAAGACGCCACCCTGCTGACCGAGGCGGCGGCTAACGCCCTGCTTAAGACTCTTGAAGAGCCGCCGGAAAAAACGTGGTTTTTCCTCTCGTGCCGCGATCCGGGACGATTGCTGGCGACGTTGCGCAGCCGCTGCCGTCTTCATCACCTTGCGGTGCCTCAGGAATCATGGGCGCTGAGCTGGCTGGAGCGAGAGGTGACAACGTCACCTGAAAGTGCGCTGTCCGCCTTGCGCCTGAGTAGCGGCGCGCCCGCGGCGGCGCTGGCCTTGCTGCAACCTAACGTCTGGTCACAGCGAGAAGCGCTCTGCCGGGCCGTTGAAGCGGCGCTGAATAACAACGACTGGCTAAGCTTACTCCCGACACTTAACAGCGATAGTGCCGTTGAGCGTCTGCACTGGCTGGCCGCGTTGCTGCTGGATGCCCTTAAAATTCAGCAAGGGGCAACGCTGCTGACTAACCCTGACGCGTGGCCACTGGTGAGTACGCTGGCGAACCGCCTCTCCGGCGCGATTCTTCACGCGATGCTTCATGAAGTTTGCCAGAGCCGCGAACGGCTTTTAACCGTGACGGGTCTTAATCGCGAGCTTTTACTGACCGACCAGTTACTGCGTATTGAACATTACCTGCAACCCGGCGTCACACCGCCAGTTTCCCATCTCTGAGAGAGACATTATGTTTTTAGTCGACTCACACTGCCATCTTGATGGCCTGGATTATCAATCCCTGCATAAAAACGTGGATGACGTGCTGGAAAAAGCCGCTGCCCGCGATGTGAAATTCTGCCTTGCGGTGGCGACGACGCTGCCGGGTTATCGCACCATGCGTGAGCTGGTGGGCGTTCGCGACAACGTGGTGTTCTCCTGCGGCGTGCATCCGCTGAATCAGGACGAGGCGTATGACGTTGAGGAACTGCGCCGACTGGCTGCAGAAGAGGGCGTGGTGGCGATGGGGGAGACCGGCCTGGACTATTTTTACACGCCGGAAACGAAACCGCGACAGCAGGAGTCCTTCCGCCATCATATCCGCATTGGCCGCGAACTGAACAAGCCGGTCATTGTGCATACCCGCGATGCGCGTGCCGATACCCTGGCGATCCTTCGGGAAGAAAACGTGACGGATTGCGGTGGCGTACTACACTGTTTCACAGAAGACAGAGAAACGGCGGGTAAACTGCTTGATTTAGGGTTTTATATTTCGTTTTCCGGGATCGTGACGTTCCGTAACGCTGAGCAGCTCCGGGATGCCGCGCGTTATGTTCCGCTCGATCGCATTCTGGTGGAGACAGACTCTCCGTATCTGGCCCCGGTTCCGCATCGCGGTAAAGAGAACCAACCGGCGATGACGCGAGACGTGGCTGAGTACATGGCCGTACTGAAGGGCGTCAGCATCGAAGAGCTGGCCCGCGTGACCACGGAAAACTTCTCAACGCTGTTCCATATTGACCCCGCCCGCCTGCAATCTGTCTGATACACCTGTTTTTTTTAGGCTCGTAATTAATAAATAAAACGAGTAAAGTTCACCGCCTCATTTGGGGCGGTGAGGGGGTTTTTAGACACATCCGGACATGCTTTTTGTAAATAACTGAAAGTTTTTCGACCGCCTTAAGCTGAAACGTGATAGCCGTCAAACAAACTCAGAGGGAATTATTTTACTCTGTGTAATAAATAAAGGGCGCTTAGATGTCCTGTCCACGGCACGGTACTCCCCCCGGGCCAATGCGTGAAAGCGTAAAAAAAGCACAAATACTCAGGAGCACTCTCAATTATGTTTAAGAATGCATTTGCTAACCTGCAAAAGGTCGGTAAATCGCTGATGCTGCCAGTATCCGTACTGCCTATCGCAGGTATCCTGCTGGGTGTCGGTTCTGCTAACTTCAGCTGGCTGCCAGCCGTAGTGTCCCATGTGATGGCCGAAGCAGGCGGTTCTGTCTTTGCTAACATGCCACTGATCTTCGCGATCGGTGTGGCTCTGGGCTTCACCAATAACGACGGCGTATCTGCGCTGGCTGCAGTGGTTGCTTACGGCATCATGGTGAAAACCATGGCTGTGGTTGCGCCGCTGGTTCTGCATTTACCGGCAGAAGAGATCGCCGCGAAACACCTAGCGGACACCGGTGTTCTGGGCGGTATCATTTCCGGTGCGATTGCAGCGTACATGTTCAACCGCTTCTATCGCATCAAGCTGCCTGAGTACCTGGGCTTCTTCGCGGGCAAGCGTTTCGTTCCGATCATCTCTGGTCTGGCAGCGATTTTCACTGGCGTGATCCTGTCCTTCATCTGGCCACCAATCGGCTCCGCTATCCAGACCTTCTCTCAGTGGGCTGCTTACCAGAACCCGGTTGTGGCGTTTGGTATCTACGGCTTCATCGAGCGTTGCCTGGTGCCATTCGGTCTGCACCACATCTGGAACGTTCCATTCCAGATGCAAATTGGTGAATTCACCAACGCAGCAGGCCAGGTATTCCACGGCGATATCCCACGTTACATGGCGGGTGACCCAACTGCAGGTAAACTGTCTGGTGGCTTCCTGTTCAAAATGTACGGTCTGCCAGCAGCGGCGATTGCTATCTGGCACTCTGCTAAGCCAGAGAACCGTGCAAAAGTGGGCGGTATCATGATCTCCGCAGCGCTGACCTCGTTCCTGACCGGTATCACCGAGCCGATCGAGTTCTCCTTCATGTTCGTTGCGCCGATCCTGTACGTTATCCACGCGATTCTGGCGGGCCTGGCGTTCCCAATCTGTATTCTGCTGGGTATGCGTGACGGTACGTCCTTCTCTCACGGTCTGATCGACTTCATCGTTCTGTCCGGTAACAGCAGCAAACTGTGGCTGTTCCCAATCGTGGGTGCGTGCTATGCCGTTGTTTACTACACCATCTTCCGCGTGCTGATTAAAGCACTGGACCTGAAAACCCCAGGCCGTGAAGATGCGACAGAAGACAGCAAAGCTGGCGCGACCAGCGAAATGGCTCCGGCACTGGTTGCCGCGTTCGGCGGTAAAGAGAACATCACTAACCTGGACGCGTGCATCACTCGTCTGCGTGTGAGCGTTGCCGACGTCGCGAAAGTAGACCAGCCGGGTCTGAAAAAACTGGGCGCAGCGGGCGTGGTTGTTGCAGGTTCTGGTGTACAGGCAATTTTCGGTACGAAATCCGATAACCTGAAAACCGAAATGGATGAATACATCCGCAACAACTAAGCTGTGACCTGGGGAGACTAAGGCAGCCGAATGGCTGCCTTTTTTATTTCTGTCTTAAAAAAATGCAGCAGCACGCTTTAACGGTCACTCTTCGTTCAGCTGATGAATATTCAGGAAAGAAATCGAGGGAGGAGGTTGAAAGGACAGGAGAAACTCGCTCATACTCTTGAATTGTGTCACGCACTCAACCAGAGCGTGTGTTAACAGCAATTGCTCGCGCCAGATTAAACAAAAAAGGAAAAGGTCATGGCTGAAGAAACGATTTTCAGTAAAATTATCCGTCGCGAAATCCCGTCGGATATCGTCTATCAGGATGAACTGGTAACGGCTTTCCGGGATATTTCCCCTCAGGCCCCGACGCACGTCCTTATAATTCCCAATATTCTGATTCCGACCGTAAACGACGTAAAAACCGAGCATGAAGTGGCGTTAGGTCGTATGCTGACGGTGGCCGCGAAAATCGCTGAACAGGAAGGCATTGCAGAAGACGGTTACCGTCTGATCATGAACTGCAACCGTCATGGTGGTCAGGAAGTTTATCATATTCACATGCATCTGCTGGGTGGACGTCCTCTGGGGCCGATGCTGGCACATAAAGGTCTTTGATATGCGTAAAGGGCGTATTGCAGCGCTGGTATTGACGATGATGATTGTGGGGTGCAGCTCGCGCCCGGCGATCCCCGTGAATGATGAACAGACGCTGGTGATGGAATCCTCCGTGCTTGCCGCGGGCATCACGGCGCAACAACCCGTGCTGACCATCAGTGAAATCAATTCCTCTGCCTCCTCTACGCTCTTTAATGAAAGACATGAACCCGTGACGGTCCACTACCGTTTTTTCTGGTATGACGTAAGAGGTCTTGAAATGCATCCGCTGGAGGCGCCGCGCAGCGTCACCATTCCGGCCAGATCGTCGGTAACGCTCTATGGCAGCGCCAACTATCTGGGTGCGCATAAGGTGAGACTTTATCTTTATCTCTAAGGGGTGAACCTTGATTAAAAACTTGAGCCGCTATGCGCTCGTGACAGCTTTCGCGCTGTTCCTGGCGGGGTGTGTGACCCGAACTGAACAGCCAGCGCCTGTGGAAGAGGCGAAACCGGGCACTGAACAGCCGACACAGCCAACGCAGCCGCAGCCAACCGTGCCGTCCGTACCGTCTATACCGGCACAGCCAGGTCCGATCGAGCATCCAGACCAGACGTCGCAGCCCACGCCGCGCGTGCGCCATTACGACTGGAACGGCGCAATGCAGCCCATGGTCGGCAAAATGCTGCAGGCACAGGGCGTGACGGCAGGTAGCGTGTTGCTGGTTGATAGCGTGAACAACCGTACCAACGGTTCGCTGAACGCGGGTGAAGCGACAGAAACGCTGCGCAATGCGCTGGCAAACAACGGTAAGTTTACGCTGGTCTCGGCCCAGCAGCTCGCGGTAGCCAAACAGCAGCTGGGCCTGTCGCCGCAGGATAGTCTCGGCACACGCAGCAAGGCGATCGGCATTGCCCGTAACGTTGGCGCACAGTATGTGCTGTACTCTAACGCCACCGGTAACGTGAATACGCCGGCCCTGCAGATGCAGCTGATGCTGGTTCAGACAGGCGAAATTATCTGGTCAGGTAAAGGTGCGGTTACGCAACAATGACAGCACGCGTGAAGAGATTCTGACGCGCTATTTTCCTCAGTACCGCCTTATCGCGCCGCAGGCCCACTCCGGGCTTGGCGGCGCGAGTTGCATTATAGCGCAGGGGGAACGACGCCTGGTCTTGCGGCAACATCACGACCCCTATGCGCCTGCCTCCCATTTCCGTCGTCAGTTTCGCGCCCTGAGGCGTCTTCCGTCAGATCTCGTGCCTGCCCCCCGTTTTTTCAGAGAGGGCTGGATGGCCGTCGACTATCTGGACGGTGACGTGAAAAGCGCGCTGCCGGACACGCCGGCGCTCGTGGCAATGCTGTATCATCTGCACCGGCAGCCACGACTGGGATGGCGAATCACGCTATACCCGCTGCTTGAACGCTACTGGCAGCAGGCCGCGCCTGACAGACGCACTCCAGTGTGGCGGGCACATCTCAAGCGGTTGCGTAAAGCAGGCGAGCCGCAGCCGATTCGGCTATCGCCGCTGCACATGGATGTTCATGCCGGAAATATTGTGCATACGGCAGAGGGCATCAGGCTCATCGACTGGGAATACGCCGGAGATGGCGATGTGGCGCTGGAGCTGGCGGCAGTCTGGACGGAGAGCGACGACGCGCGGCAGACGCTTATCAGGAACTACGCCGAGGTGGCGCACATTGACGCCGACGCGCTGAGGCGTCAGGTCAAACGCTGGCGGCCATGGGTCGTCATGTTAATGGCTGGCTGGTTTGAAATGCGCTATCAGCAGTCAAGAGACAAACATTTTATTGCGCTGGCAGACGATGCCTGGCGTCAGTTATAAACGAAAGGATAAGAGAGGTGGATGTGGGTCCAGTCATGTTGGATGTAGAAGGGTTTGAACTGGATGCGGAGGAGCGTGAAATCCTGGCGCATCCGCTGGTGGGGGGCCTGATCCTGTTTACCCGCAACTATCACGATCCGGCGCAGCTGCGCGAGCTGGTGCGCCAGATCCGCGCCGCGTCGCGCAACCATCTGGTGGTCGCCGTCGATCAGGAAGGCGGCCGCGTGCAGCGCTTTCGCGAAGGGTTTACCCGCCTGCCGGCAGCCCAGTCTTTTGCCGCGCTGCTCGGCACGGAAGAGGGCGGGACACTGGCGCAGGAGGCCGGCTGGCTGATGGCCAGTGAAATGATTGCCATGGATATCGACATCAGTTTTGCCCCGGTTCTGGACGTGGGGCATATCAGCGCCGCCATTGGCGAGCGCTCGTACCATGACGATCCGCGCATTGCGCTGGCCATGGCGACCCGCTTCATTGACGGCATGCACGATGCCGGGATGAAAACCACCGGGAAACACTTCCCTGGCCACGGGGCGGTAACGGCGGACTCGCATAAAGAGACCCCGCGCGATCCGCGCCCGGAAGCGGAAATTCGCGCCAAAGATATGTCGGTGTTCAGGTCGCTTATCACCGACAACAAGCTGGATGCCATCATGCCTGCGCACGTGATTTACAGCGACGTTGACCCACGTCCTGCCAGCGGCTCTCCGCACTGGCTGAAAACCGTTCTGCGTCAGGAGCTGGGCTTCAATGGCGTGATTTTCTCTGACGATCTATCAATGGAAGGGGCGGCGATCATGGGCAGCTACGCTGAACGCGGCCAGGCGTCGCTGGATGCAGGTTGCGATATGATCCTGGTCTGCAATAATCGTAAAGGTGCCGTTAGCGTGCTGGATAACCTGTCGCCGATCAATGCAGAGCGTGTTACACAATTGTATCATAAAGGTTCATTTAGCCGTCAGGAGCTGATGGATTCGGCGCGCTGGAAGACGGTCAACGCCCGGCTAGAAGACCTGAATGAGCGCTGGCAGGCACATAAAGCCAGCCTGTAAACCCTCCCGGAAGGCGTAGCGTGGTGAGAAGACGATGATCATCTATTTACACGGTTTTGACTCAAACAGCCCTGGTAATCATGAGAAGGTACTGCAGCTGCAGTTTATCGATCCGGATGTCCGGTTGATCAGCTACAGCACGCGCCATCCGAAGCATGATATGCAGCATCTGCTCAAAGAGGTGGACAAGATGTTGCAGCTCAACGTGGACGATCGGCCGTTGATTTGCGGCGTGGGGCTGGGCGGCTACTGGGCGGAGCGGATTGGCTTCCTGTGCGACATCCGCCAGGTCGTATTCAATCCCAACCTTTTCCCGAACGAAAACATGGAAGGCAAAATCGACCGCCCGGAAGAGTATGTCGATATTGCGACCAAGTGCGTCAGCAATTTTCGGGAGAAAAACCGTGACCGCTGCCTGGTGATCCTGTCGCGTAACGATGAGGCGCTCAACAGCCACCGGGCGGCAGAACTCCTGCATCATTACTATGAAATTGTCTGGGACGAAGAACAGACCCACAAGTTTAAGAATATCTCCCCGCACCTCCAGCGCATCAAAGCCTTTAAAACGCTGGGCTAAACCACAGCCTGCCACTTCAGAAACCCGGTCGCGAACGCGCACCGGGTTTCTTTTTGTCCAGAATTGTCTACTTTTAAGCCATCAAAACTTGATGCATATCAATTTTGGTATGACCAATGCGCCTGACGTGGTATTCTCAATGCACCTGAATGGTTTCAGTGCTGTAACCTGTTGTTAATTAAGGGTTATTTTTATAACTTTTAATTAACAATTGGTTAATAATTTGAGGGGGTCACGTTGACTACGCCATTGAAAAAGATAGTGATTGTAGGCGGTGGTGCTGGCGGGCTGGAGCTGGCGACACAGTTGGGTAAGAAGCTGGGGCGCGGTAAAAAAGCCAAAATCACGCTGGTGGATCGTAACCACAGCCACCTGTGGAAACCGCTGCTGCACGAAGTAGCGACCGGCTCTCTGGACGAGGGCGTGGACGCGCTCAGCTATCTGGCACACGCGCGCAACCATCATTTCCAGTTCCAGCTGGGCTCGGTGGTGGACATCAACCGTGAAAGCAAAACCATCACTCTGGCAGAACTGCGTGATGAAAAAGGGGAGCTGTTGGTTCCTGAGCGCAAGCTGCCGTACGACACCCTGGTCATGGCGCTGGGCAGTACCTCCAACGACTTCAACACGCCGGGCGTGAAAGAGCACTGTATCTTCCTCGATAACCCGCACCAGGCGCGTCGTTTCCATCAGGAAATGCTGAACCTGTTCCTGAAGTACACCAGCAATATGGGTGCGAACGGTAAGGTCAATATCGCCATTGTCGGCGGCGGTGCGACGGGCGTTGAGCTGTCCGCTGAGCTGCACAATGCGGTGAAGCAGCTGCACAGCTACGGTTACAAAGGGTTAACGAACGAAGCGCTGAACGTCACGCTGGTCGAAGCCGGTGAACGCATTCTGCCTGCGCTGCCTCCGCGTATTTCCGGTGCGGCGCACAATGAACTCACCAAGCTGGGCGTGCGGGTGCTGACGCAGACCATGGTGACCAGCGCCGACGAAGGCGGCCTGCACACCAAAGACGGCGAGTATATCAAAGCGGATCTGATGGTCTGGGCGGCGGGTATCAAAGCGCCTGACTTTATGAAAGATATCGGCGGCCTGGAAACCAACCGCATTAATCAGCTGGTCACGGAGCCAACGCTGCAAACCACGCGTGACCCTGAAATCTTTGCTATCGGTGACTGCGCCTCCTGCGCCCGTCCTGAAGGTGGATTCGTGCCGCCGCGCGCCCAGGCTGCACACCAGATGGCAAGCCTGGTCCTGCACAACATTCTGGCGCAGTACAAAGGCAAGCCAATGAAGGCCTATGTTTACAAAGACCACGGTTCTCTGGTGTCTCTGTCAAACTTCTCAACCGTCGGCAGCCTGATGGGCAACCTGATGCGCGGCTCGATGATGGTAGAAGGGCGCATTGCCCGCTTCGTGTACATCTCCCTGTACCGTATGCACCAGATTGCGCTGCACGGCTACTTCAAAACCGGGCTGATGATGCTGGTGGGCAGAATCAACCGCGTGATCCGTCCGCGTCTGAAGCTGCACTAATCTTTCACTCCCTCCGGGCTCTCCGGAGGGAGTTTTTAGCATTTCATGCTGTAGATCACAGTTTGACTGCTTAAGAGTTCTCCTAAATAGAATATATCTCCTCGCTATGCCCCTTTTTTGATCCTTTATCTGATTGGCGAAGCCGTGCCTCCATTGCAAAATTGTTACCAATAGCAACAAAGGAGGAAGTCCCGTGAATAAATCAATGTTGGCGGGTATAGGGATTGGCGTCGCGGCTGCGTTAGGTGTGGCTGCCGTTGCCAGTCTCAACGTATTAGACCGCGGCCCGCAGTATGCGCAGGTGGTTTCTGCTACACCGATTAAAGAAACGGTAAAAACGCCTCGTCAGGAGTGCCGCAATGTCTCCGTGACGCATCGTCGTCCGGTGCAGGATGAAAACCGTATCGCCGGTTCTGTTCTGGGTGCGGTAGCGGGTGGCGTGATTGGTCACCAGTTTGGCGGCGGCCGGGGTAAAGATGTGGCGACCGTGGTCGGCGCGCTGGGTGGCGGCTATGCCGGTAACCAGGTGCAGGGCGCGATGCAGGATAACGATACCTACACCACGACTCAGCAACGCTGCAAAACCGTCTATGACAAGTCGGAAAAAATGCTGGGTTATGACGTGACGTACAAAATTGGCGATCAGCAGGGCAAAATCCGCATGGATAAAGATCCGGGCACGCAAATTCCACTCGATGGAAATGGCCAGCTGGTTCTGAATAACAAAGTGTAAAAAAGATGTTCTCTGAATTTAGCTCCTCATGCGCTCAGGCTGAGGAGCTTTTTTTTTGCTTCAGATTTTGAGGAGCTCAGGCCACAGCCGCAGCGTGGTGTCGCTGATATTCTGCAGTTTTTCCAGCGTTGCCCCTTCACGGGCGCTGATCGACATCCCCTGCAAAATACAGCTCAGGTATTGCGCCAGCAGCTGAGGGTTGCACTGTGCAGGGATTTCACCGCGCTGCTGCCGCTGAGCCAGAAAGGCGCTCAGCGTCTCCTCCTGCATGGCATGACGCGATTTCACCGTATTGGCAATCTCTTTCGAGGACGCCGCCAGGGTGGCAGAGGTGTTAATCATAAAGCAGCCAGCAGGCGTGTCCTTACTGGTGAAGCAGGTCGCGACGGCGGTGAAGTAATCCCGAAGCGCCTGTTCAACGCTTTTCTCTTCACAAAACAGCTGGGCTTCGTGTTTCGCCGCAAAGCGCGAAATGTATCTGTCCAGCACCGCCCTGAACAGCCCCTCTTTATTGGTAAATTCGGCATAGAGCGTCGGCGCTTTGGCGCCGGTGGCTTCTACCAGATCGGAAAGCGAGGTTGCTTCATACCCATGTTGCCAGAAGAGAGTCATGGCCTTATCAAGCGCTGCATCCCTGTCAAACACTTTTGGTCGGCCACGGCTTTTCTTTGCACAACTCGTGACGTCGGTTGTCATGTGCCGTTGGTCCTCTGTTGGTTTGTTGAATGACCATTATAAAAATAAACGCAAGTCACCACCAGCGCTGAATGCTTAAAAATAAATTAATCATATGAGTATGAAAAATAACGACTTTAAAATTAAGTTAACGACCATTATAAAATTGTGTTGACGTGTGAGATGGATCACATTTATGATTTACCTATCGATCGTTAACTAAATAGCTAACGACCTCCAAATTCATCTGCTAAAGGTAAACATCATGAAAAACGTAAAAACCCTCATCGCTGCTGCTGTCCTGAGTTCACTCTCTTTCGCAAGCTTTGCGGCTGTACAGGTACAGTCCACCCCGGTCGATCAGCATAAAGTCGGGACGATCTCTGCGTCTGCCGGGACTAACCTGGGTTCACTGGAAGATCAGCTGGCGCAAAAAGCGCAAGAGATGGGTGCAAAATCTTACCGCATCACCTCTGTGACTGGTCCTAACACCCTGCACGGCACCGCTGTCATCTACAAATAAGCCGGGCATAAACCCTCATTTATGCCACTGCAATAAAAAAACGCCCTGCTTAGCAGAGCGTTTTTTATTTATGATTTACATCGATTGCTGGATGACATCGTGATGCCGGGTGACGTCGGTCGGCATGCCTGAGCGGGCCTCCATTGCGCGCTCCATCACCTCGCTGTTGGTATTCGCATTCGTTTTAAAGCTTACCATCGCGGCATTCAGGTTAATGGGCAGCGTCTGCGGGTCATCGCCAATGTTTTTCGATAGCGGCTGATGAATTTCAACCAGCCGCACGCCGCCCGGCTCCTCAGAAACCTTGATCGGCGTATTGATGATATTGACTTTGGTACCCGGCGTAACGACGTTAAACAGCGTTTTGATATCGTCATCGCGCAGACGAATGCAGCCGGAGCTGACGCGCATGCCGATGCCAAAGTCCGCGTTCGTTCCGTGCAGCAGGTAAACGCCGCCGTAGGCCGCCAGACGGATCGCGTGGTGACCCATCGGGTTATCCGGGCCTGCTGGCACCACGGCTGGAAGATCGATGCCCTGAGCTTTATACCGGGCACGAATATTGGCCGTTGGTGTCCAGGTTGGATTCGCGCGTTTATCCGAGACGGTCGTGACCATCGTCGGCGTCAGGGTGTCGCCGCCCAGCTGACCAATACCAATCGGGTAGACGGTCACCTCATTTTTACCCGGCGGGTAATAGTACAGACGCAGCTCCGCCAGATTTATGACGATCCCCACACGCGGAGCGTCCGGCAGGATAGTCTGTAACGGGATAGTCAATACGCTGCCCGCGCGCGGGACGTAGGGGTCGACGCCAGGGTTCGCCTGCAGCAGGGCCAGAAAACCAACGTTATATTTTTTGGCAATGGCTTCCAGCGAACCGCCATTATTTTCAACCACATGAAAGCGGTTTTCCCCCACCACCTTGCTGCCGGGCGGAGGAAGGGGCCAGGTATTTGCGCGAGCGGGAAGCGCAACCGCAACGGTGGCTGCCAGCGCAAACAGGGTTAACCAGCGAGTAATACGCGAAGAGGTCATCATCACCATAATCCATGTAAATGATAAGGTTATTGTTTTATAAGGCGTTAACGATAATTATGGCGAATGGGTGTGTCGGGAAGATCGGGTGAAGTGCAAAGAGTTTGTAAATTGTCCCCCGTTAGCGCTGGGCTAACGGGGGAAGGGAGGTCAGGCGATCGCGTTCTCTTCCAGCTGGCGCATAAAGTTACGCACCCAGTCCATGCGGGTTTTGCGCTCCGTCAGCTCCTGGGTAAATTTGAGACGCGTTGGGCCATCCAGACGGAAATGCTGCGGCTGTTTTTGCAGCAGACCGATGAGCCACATCGGGTTGACGTGGTTCTTCTCGGCGAACTCAATCACGCCGCCTTTTTCGTTGCCTTCAAGCTTGCGAATGCCCAGCTTCTGCGCCTGCTGGCGCAGGCGCGCGATATCCAGCAGATTTCGCGCCGCATCGGGCAATAGACCAAAGCGGTCGATCAGCTCAACCTTAATCTCTTCCAGCTCGTTTTCCGTCTTCGCACTGGCGATGCGCTTGTAGAACGACAGGCGGGTATTCACGTCCGGAATGAAATCGTCCGGCAGCAGGGAAGGCATGCGCAACTCGACCTCGGTCTGCTGGCTGGTGAGATCTTCCAGCGACGGCTCGCGCCCGGCCTTCAGGGCTTCAACCGCGTTTTCCAGCAGTTCCATATAGAGCGAGAAGCCGATGGTCTCCATCGAGCCGCTCTGGTCCTCACCCAGCAGTTCACCGGCACCGCGGATCTCGAGATCGTGCGTGGCCAGCGCGAAGCCTGCGCCGAGGTCTTCCAGCGAGGCGATGGCTTCCAGACGCTTCTGCGCGTCGGTGGTCATCGCTTTCGGGTGCGGCGTCAACAGCCAGGCGTAGGCCTGATGGTGCGAACGCCCGACGCGGCCGCGCAGCTGGTGAAGCTGCGCCAGGCCAAAGTGATCCGCACGTTCAATGATGATGGTGTTCGCCGTCGGAATGTCGATCCCGGTTTCGATGATGGTGGTGCACACCAGCACGTTAAAGCGCTGATGGTGGAAGTCGTTCATCACCCGTTCCAGCTCGCGCTCGCGCATCTGCCCGTGACCGATAGCAATGCGCGCTTCCGGCACCAGCTCCGCCAGCCTGTCGGCCGCTTTCTGGATGTTTTCCACGTCGTTGTACAGGTAATAGACCTGACCCCCGCGCAGCACTTCACGCAGAATGGCCTCACGCACCACCAGATTATCGTATTCGCGGACGAAGGTTTTTACCGCCAGACGGCGCGCCGGCGGCGTGGCAATAATCGACAGATCGCGCATGCCGCTCATTGCCATGTTCAGGGTTCGCGGGATCGGCGTCGCGGTCAGGGTCAGGATATCGACGTCGGCGCGCATCGCTTTGATGCGTTCCTTATGACGCACCCCGAAGCGGTGCTCTTCGTCGACGATCAGCAGCCCCAAATCTTTCCACTTCACGTCGCTTTGCAGCAGCTTGTGTGTACCGATCAGAATGTCAATTTTGCCTTCGCTTGCCTGCTCCAGGATCTGCGTCTGCTCTTTGGTGCTGCGAAAACGTGACAGCATCTCGATGCGTACCGGCCAGTTGGCGAAGCGGTCTCGGAAGTTGTCGAAATGCTGCTGAGCGAGCAGGGTGGTTGGCACCAGCACCGCCACCTGCTTGTTGTTTTCCACCGCAAGGAAGGCGGCGCGCATCGCCACTTCGGTTTTACCGAAGCCGACGTCGCCGCACACTAAACGGTCCATCGCCAGCGGCTGGCACATGTCGCTCAGCACGGCGTTAATGGCCTGAGCCTGATCCGGCGTGGTTTCAAACGGGAAGCTGTCGCAGAAGAGCTGATACTGTTCCTTATCATGCTTAAAGGCGAAGCCCTCTTTGGCCGCGCGCTGGGCGTAGATATCCAGCAGCTCGGCGGCCACGTCGCGCACTTTTTCCGCGGCCTTCTGGCGCGCGCGCGCCCAGGCGTCGCCGCCCAGCTTGTGCAGCGGCGCGTTCTCTTCGGCACCGCCCGCGTAGCGGCTTATCAGATGCAGGGACGACACCGGGACATACAGTTTGGCGTCGTTGGCGTAGGTCAGCATCAGGTATTCACCTTTAATGCCGCCCGCCTCGAGCGTGGTCATGCCCTGATAGCGCCCAACGCCATGCTCCAGGTGCACAATCGGCTGGCCCGGATGCAGTTCGGCCAGGTTGCGGATCAGCGTGTCCGGGTTGATGGTTCGACGGCTGTCCTGACGACGGCGCGCGACGCGCTCGCCCAGCAGGTCGCTTTCGCAAATCAGCGCCAGGTTGTTGAGCGTGTCGATGAACCCATGCTCGGCGGCGCCAATCATCAGGTAACGGCCGTTTCCGGTCGCTTCGCTCAGGCGCAGGATGCGCTTCGGCGCCACCTTAATGCGTCCCAGCAGCTCACCTAACGCTTCGCGACGGCCTTCACTCTCAACGGAGAACACCACCGGGCCGGTAAACGACTCCAGAAACTTGCGCAGATTATCCAGTGGGGATTTCTGCTGCGCCTGGACGGCCAGGTCCGGCAGCGTCCGGAAGGCGAGGTTGGTGTTGGCGGCCTTATCGGCAAGCGAATCGGTTTTCAGCTGCATCCGCGGCCAGCGCTTCAGCTCGGCGTTGAGCTCGTCGGTACGCAGCCACAGCGCTTCCGGCGGCAGCAGCGGACGCATCGGGTCAACGCCCCGGTTTTCGAAGCGAGCGCGGGTTTCGCTTTCAAAGCGGCTGGCGCTGGCGTCGATATCCCCGGTGTTAACAATCAGCGTATTCGCCGGGAAGTAGCTGAACAGGGCAGGCAACGGCTCGCTGAAGAACAGCGGCTGCCAGTATTCAATCCCGGCAGGCAGCGTGCCTTTGCTGACCTGTTGATAAATATGTTCCGCGTCGCGCTTCACCTCGAACTTATCGCGCCACTGGCTGCGGAACAGTTCGATAGCGGTTTTGTCCGTCGGGAACTCATGTGCGGGCAGTAAATTGATGGACTCCACTTCCTCCAGCGTGCGCTGGGTGTCGGCGTCGAAGACGCGCAGGCTGTCGATTTCATCATCGAAAAAGTCCAGACGATACGGCTGGTCGCTGCCCATCGGGTAAAGGTCGAGCAGCGCGCCGCGGGTCGCATATTCCCCGTGCTCCATCACCTGATCGACGTGGCGATACCCGGCGCCGTCAAGCTGCGCCCGCAGGGCATCACGGGACAGGCGCTGGCCTTTTTTCATTACCAGCGCATGGCCATGCAGGTAGCTGTGCGGACAGACGCGCTGCATCAGGGTGTTTACCGGCACAATCAGCACGCCGCGCTGCATGGTCGGGAGTTGATACAGCGTCGACAGGCGCGAGGAGATGATCTCCTGGTGCGGGGAGAAGCTGTCATAGGGCAGCGTTTCCCAGTCGGCCAGGCTGAACACCAGATTATCGGTGAACTGGCGAATTTCATCGTGCAGGCGCAGGGCGTTTTGCATATCCGGGGCAACCAGGATCACCGGGCCAGGATGACGCTCAGCAATTTCCGCCACCAGCGTGGCGCACGCTGCGCCCGTGAGTTCACCCAGCTGGCGCTGGTCGCCCGCTTTGACAGGCAAGGAATAACGATAGTGTTCAGGCATGGCTATGTCAGAGTCTCTTATGGATATACCAACAGTATTGGGGCATATCACTGATACGCAATGTCTTTATTATCCTCGATCGTTTTACATAAGCAAATCGTAACCGCACGGCGGGGTTATACGCCCCCGAAAGGGGGCGGAGAGGGCATTAACGGGTGGTCGGCGAGAGCGTAAGCGTCGAAGGCGGAGAAAAGAAAATGTCCCCGAACAGCGCGGTGGAGAGTTTACGCACCCCCAGCCCGGCCAGGGTACAGATAAGCAGGCTGGCAAACGGGTAGACCAGAATTAAGGTGAGTTCAGCCCAGAGCGGCCAGTACGCGGCATTCATCTCGCCAATCAGGAACAGGCTAAAGGCCTCAATGAGGATGCGGTGGGTGGTATAAATCGCAATGGTATTGGAGCCAATCACGTTCAGCAGGTTGTCAGGGTGAACGGCATAGCGCTGCTCAACGCTGTAGAACAGCTTCATGATCAGCACAATCGACAGCAAGGAGAGCAGCAGCGGAACGTTAGCAAACCACAGCACCACGGAGACGGCGGCGAAAGCGCCCGTTGCCAGCCAGGTGCGGCGCAGGTTTAGATTTTTCATCCATGCCATCAGCTCAGCGCCATACCACGCCCCTAGGCTGTAGTAGATCATGTTGCGTACCACGCTGTTCATTCCCCACCACGGCAGCGGCAGGAAGTTGATCGCGATGCTTGCCAGCGCCAGCAGTCCCAGCATCGGCAGCTTCCAGCGGCTCAGCAGTTTACACAACGTGAAGTAGACTACCAGGGCATACAGATACCACAGGCTGGTGCTGGCGGTGAGCATCCCTTGCACAAATCCCAGGAGCGAATCGGCGTAGGCCGCGTTCGACGAGGTGGCAACCTCGCGATCGGGCGCCAGCCAGGCGTTCAGGTGGGTCAGCGCCTGCCATTGCAGAATCCCCCACAGCGCCAGAACCCAGACAATGCTCCAGATTCGCTTGTCGAGGCTGGTTCGCCAGTCCACCTCGTCAATATAACGACGGATCAGGTAGCCGGAGATAAAGAAAAAGACCGGCATACGGAAGGGGGCGAGATAGAGATTAAAATAGATCCAGCATTTGGCGAGAAGGCCAGAGAGCGGGTGTTGCAGCCCGATCAGGTGCGGATAAAACGTGATAACTGAATGGTAGATAACCACCAGGCAGATGCACAGCCCTTTTATCTGGTTAATCCATAATGCTTTTTGCTTCATTGTTCGCAACTACCTTATTGCCATAGACGAACGAGCAATTGTTGTTAAACGAAACTGGGCTGTAATGGGTAACAGTCTGTATCAGGAGGTTTTTCGGAAAAGGTGGAGGTTACGAGGTGCGGTTTCAGATATTAGTATCCTGATTTATCTGAATTTTTTGGAAAAATGATTACCAAAGCTTACGGTTTCAGTCATTTACGCTTAACGGATTCGCTTATATACTCGTGGGTCTGCTATCAGCAAACAGACGGACTTCATGTATCAACCTGTCGCACTCTTCATAGGCTTACGCTACATGCGTGGGCGCGCCGCGGACCGCTTCGGTCGCTTTGTCTCCTGGCTTTCGACTATTGGCATTACGCTTGGCGTGATGGCACTGGTGACGGTGCTTTCCGTCATGAATGGCTTCGAGCGCGAGCTGCAAAACAACATCCTGGGGCTGATGCCGCAGGCCGTACTCTCATCCACTAACGGTTCGGTTAACCCACAGCAGCTGCCGGAAAGCGCGGCGAAGTTACAGGGCGTCACGCGCGTTGCGCCGTTGACCACAGGTGACGTGGTGCTGCAAAGCGCCCGCAGCGTGGCGGTCGGCGTGATGCTGGGTATTGACCCGGCGCAAAAAGATCCGCTGACGCCGTATCTCGTTAACGTGAAGCAGACTGACCTGGAAGCCGGGAAATACAACGTGATTCTGGGTGAACAGCTTGCCGGTCAGCTTGGCGTCAACCGTGGCGATCAGCTGCGCGTAATGGTGCCTTCAGCCAGCCAGTTTACGCCGATGGGGCGTTTGCCAAGCCAGCGTCTGTTTAACGTGATTGGTACTTTTGCTGCCAACAGCGAAGTCGATGGCTACCAGATGCTGGTTAACATTCAGGACGCGTCACGCCTGATGCGCTACCCGGCCGGCAATATCACCGGCTGGCGCCTGTGGCTCGACGCGCCGCTGAAGGTCGATACCCTCAGCCAGCAAAAACTGCCGGACGGCACCAAATGGCAGGACTGGCGCGAACGTAAAGGCGAGCTGTTCCAGGCCGTGCGGATGGAGAAAAACATGATGGGGCTGCTGCTGAGCCTGATCGTCGCCGTGGCTGCTTTTAACATCATCACCTCGCTGGGACTGATGGTGATGGAGAAGCAGGGCGAGGTCGCTATCCTGCAAACCCAGGGGCTGACGCCGCGGCAGATCATGGCCGTGTTTATGGTGCAGGGGGCCAGCGCCGGTATCATCGGCGCGCTGCTCGGGGCGGTGCTGGGTGCGCTGCTTGCCAGCCAGCTCAACAATTTAATGCCGATCATCGGCGCGCTGCTTGACGGCGCGGCGCTGCCAGTGGCTATCGAGCCGCTGCAGGTGGTCGGTATTGCGCTGGCCGCGATGGCCATTGCGCTGCTTTCAACGCTTTATCCTTCCTGGCGCGCCGCCGCCACTCAACCCGCTGAGGCTTTACGTTATGAATAAGATCCTGTTGCAATGCGACAACCTGTCCAAACGCTATCAGGAAGGCACTGTGCAAACCGACGTGCTGCACAATGTGAGCTTTAGCGTGGGCGAAGGCGAGATGATGGCGATTGTCGGCAGCTCCGGCTCCGGTAAAAGTACCTTATTACATCTGCTGGGCGGGCTGGATACCCCAACCAACGGCGACGTGATTTTCTCCGGCCAGCCGATGAGCAAAATGTCCTCGGCGGCGAAGGCCGAGCTGCGTAACCGCGAGCTGGGCTTTATCTACCAGTTCCACCACCTGCTGCCGGACTTCACGGCGCTGGAAAACGTGGCGATGCCGCTGCTGATTGGCAAAAAGAAACCGGCTGAGATTAACGCCCGCGCCAGCGACATGCTGAAAGCGGTAGGGCTGGGCCATCGCGGAAACCACCGTCCGTCGGAGCTGTCCGGCGGCGAGCGTCAGCGCGTGGCGATTGCCCGTGCGCTGGTCAACAACCCGCGTCTGGTGCTGGCGGATGAGCCTACCGGTAACCTGGACGCGCGCAACGCGGACAGTATTTTCCAGCTTCTGGGCGAGCTGAACGCCTCGCAGGGCACCGCGTTTCTGGTGGTGACCCACGATCTGCAGCTGGCAAAACGCATGGGGCGCCAGCTTGAGATGCGCGACGGCCATCTGAACGCGGAACTGACCCTGATGGGAGCAGAGTAATGGCGTCACCGTTATCGTTACTCATCGGTTTACGTTTTAGCCGCGGCCGCCGTCGCGGCGGCATGGTGTCGCTGATCTCCGTTATCTCGACCATCGGTATTGCGCTGGGTGTGGCGGTGCTGATTGTCGGCCTGAGCGCCATGAACGGTTTCGAGCGCGAGCTGAATAACCGCATTCTGGCGGTGGTACCGCACGGGGAGATCGAACCGGTTAACCAGCCGTGGACGAACTGGAGCGATGCGCTCACCAAAGTTGAAAAAGTGCCGGGCATCGCCGCGGCTGCGCCCTACATTAACTTTACCGGGCTGGTGGAGAGCGGGGTAAACCTGCGCGCTATCCAGGTGAAAGGGGTGAACCCGACGCAGGAAGCGCGCCTCAGCGCGCTGCCGAACTACGTGCAGAACGGCGCGTGGGCCAACTTCAAGGCGGGCGAGCAGCAGATCATCATGGGTAAAGGCGTTGCTGATGCCCTGAAGGTGAAGCAGGGCGACTGGGTGTCAATCATGATCCCGAATGCCAGCGCCGATCACAAACTGCAGCAGCCAAAGCGCGTGCGCCTGCACGTTACCGGTATTCTTCAGCTGAGCGGTCAGCTTGACCACAGCTTTGCGATGGTGCCGATGGAGGATGCACGCCAGTATCTCGACATGGGCGACAGCGTGACGGGCATTGCCATTAAGGTGAACGACGTCTTTAACGCTAATAAACTGGTGCGCGACGCGGGCAGCGTGACCAATAACTATGTCTACATCAAAAGCTGGATCGGCACTTACGGCTATATGTACCGTGATATCCAGATGATCCGCGCCATTATGTATCTGGCGATGGTGCTGGTGATCGGTGTCGCGTGCTTTAATATCGTCTCGACGCTGGTGATGGCGGTCAAAGACAAGAGCGGCGACATCGCCGTGCTGCGTACCCTTGGGGCAAAAGACGGTCTTATTCGCGCCATTTTCGTCTGGTACGGTTTGCTGGCAGGACTGTTCGGCAGCCTGTGCGGCGTGGTGATTGGCGTGGTGGTTTCCCTGCAGCTAACGCCGATTATCAACGGGATTGAAAAGCTTATTGGTCACCAGTTCCTGTCGGGTGATATCTATTTTATTGACTTCCTGCCGTCTGAACTGCACTGGCTGGATGTTTTTTATGTGCTGCTTACAGCACTTTTACTGAGTCTGCTGGCAAGCTGGTATCCGGCGCGTCGCGCAAGCCGAATTGATCCGGCGAGGGTATTAAGTGGCCAGTAATTACGTCACGATCTAGCGGCTTTCGGGTCGCCAGATCGAAAGAGGAATGCGTTATGTATTATGGATTTGATATTGGCGGCACCAAGATTGCGCTCGGCGTGTTTGATAAAGACCTCAAACTGCAGTGGGAAACCCGCGTTCCCACGCCGCGCGACAGCTACGACGAATTTTTAACCGCCATTGCCGCGCTGGTGGCGCAGGCTGATGAACGCTTTGGCGTGAAAGGCAGCGTCGGCATTGGTATTCCGGGCATGCCGGAAACCGACGACGGTACGCTTTACGCGGCCAACGTGCCTGCCGCCAGCGGTAAACCGCTGCGCGCCGATCTCTCCGCGCTCCTTGAACGCGACGTGCGTTTAGATAACGACGCCAACTGCTTTGCGCTCTCCGAAGCCTGGGATGATGAGTTCCGTCACTATCCGCTGGTGATGGGGCTGATCCTCGGTACCGGCGTCGGCGGAGGAATCGTCATCAACGGTAAGCCCATCACCGGCCGCAGCTACATCACCGGCGAGTTTGGTCATATCCGCCTGCCGGTGGATGCGCTGGAGGTCGTCGGCCGTGATTTCCCGCTGACCCGCTGCGGCTGCGGGCAGCACGGCTGTATTGAGAACTACCTGTCAGGCCGCGGGTTTGCATGGCTTTACGAACACTTCTATCATCAGAAACTTGAGGCCCCTCAAATCATTACCCTGTGGGAGCAAGGGGATACGCAGGCGCGTGAGCACGTCGAGCGCTATCTGGATCTGCTGGCGGTGTGTCTGGGCAATATTCTCACCATCGTCGACCCGGATCTGCTGGTGATTGGGGGAGGGCTCTCAAACTTTACCGCGATTACGGAACGGTTGTCCGGGCGTTTGCCCCGACATTTATTGCCGGTTGCCCGCGTGCCGCGTATTGAACGCGCGCGACACGGGGACGCAGGAGGCATGCGCGGAGCCGCATTCCTTCATCTCACCGATTAGTTTACGAGGTTTCTATGCTGTCGCGTCGCCAGGGTCGACTCAGCCGTTTTCGCAAAAATAAACGCCGCTTGCGTGAGCGCTTGCGCCAGCGGATCTTTTTCAGAGACAGAATGATGCCAGAAGCGATGGATAAACCCAGAGTGGTGGTGCTGACCGGGGCGGGGATCTCCGCCGAGTCAGGGATTCGAACCTTCCGCGCGGCGGACGGGCTGTGGGAAGAGCACCGCGTAGAGGATGTCGCCACGCCGGAAGGCTTTGCCCGCGATCCGGATCTTGTGCAGGCGTTTTACAACGCCCGCCGTCGTCAGCTTCAGCAGCCTGACGTCGCGCCGAATGCCGCGCATCTGGCGCTGGCGAAGCTGGAAGAGGCGCTGGGCGATCGTTTTCTGCTGGTGACGCAGAATATCGACAACCTGCATGAGCGAGCCGGTAACAGGAACATCATCCATATGCACGGTGAGCTGCTCAAGGTTCGCTGTGCCTGGAGCGGTCAGGTGCTGGACTGGAAAGAGGACGTGCTGCCGGAGGATAAGTGCCACTGCTGCCAGTTCCCGTCGCGCCTGCGTCCGCACGTGGTCTGGTTCGGCGAAATGCCGCTGGGAATGGATGAGATCTACAGCGCGCTGGCGATGGCCGACGTGTTTATCGCCATCGGCACATCCGGCCATGTTTATCCGGCGGCGGGGTTTGTCCACGAAGCGCGGCTGCACGGCGCGCATACGGTAGAGCTCAACCTTGAGCCAAGCCAGGTGGGCAGCGAGTTTGAAGAGAAACACTACGGTCTGGCAAGCACGGTTGTTCCGGAATTTGTCGACAAGCTGCTGAAAGGTCTGTAACGCGAATCGCGTGAAAAGGCACCCGCCGGGCGGGTGCCTTTTTATTTAAGAATGAAAGAACGCCAGCGTCTTCTCCAGCGATTTAGCCTGCTCGTCCAGCGAAAGCGCCGCCGCAGAGATCTGCTGAACCAGTGAAGCGTTCTGCTGGGTGGTGCTGTCCATCTGGTTGACGGCGGTACTGACCTGGCTAATCCCCCGATTCTGCTCGTCCAGCGCCTGAACAATGTCGTTGATGACCAGATGCACGTGCGACACCGCCTCAATCACCTGTTTCATCATTACGCCGGTCTCATTGACCAGCTCGACGCCTTTGCTGACGCGGCCTGAGGACTCGGCAATCAGCTGAGAGATCTCTTTGGCCGCGTTAGCGCTTCGCTGCGCAAGGTTGCGTACTTCACCTGCGACTACCGCGAAACCGCGTCCCTGTTCACCTGCGCGCGCCGCTTCAACGGCCGCATTCAGCGCCAGAATATTGGTCTGGAAGGCGATGCCATCGACGATACTGTTAATCTCACCGATCTTGCGCGCGCTCTCATCAATCTCGCCGATCACCACGACCACATCGTTCACCAGCGTTTCGCCATGCCCCGCAAGGCTCGCGGCGCGATCGGTCAGGGTGGTCGCCTTGTGGGCGTTGTCGGCATTGTTCTTCACCGTAACCGAAATCTCTTCCATGCTGGCAGCGGTTTCAACAATCGCTGCCGCCTGTTCCTCGGTACGCGAGGCGAGATCAAGGTTGCCCGCCGAAATTTCGCTGGTCCCGCCGTGCACGGAGTGGCTGGCTTCGCTGATGTTGTCGACGATGCGCTTGAGCTGCGTTTGCATGGTATGCAGGGCATAAAAAATGCTGTGGGTATCCCCGGATCGCACCGGGATGGTGTTGTTCAGATCCCCGCGGGCGACGGCCAGGGCGATCCCGGCGGCCTCGGAAGGTTCTCCCCCCACCGGACGGTCAACCTTGCGGGTAAAGATCTGGGCCATCACCAGGCTAACCGCAACGATGCTTAACACCATCATGACGATGGCCTTAAGTAAAAATGCGCGCGCTTCGGCCATCACTTCGCTGACCGGGGTGATGATGGCGAGTTTCCACGGCGTCTGGCTATTGCCGACGGCGATCGCCTGCCAGGTGATAAACACCTCTTCTTTCAGCAGCGGATCGTTTACCCGAGTGACGTCATGTCCTGCAATGTGACCCGCGTAAGGCTTGCCTGCCGCACCTTTTTCCGGGCTGGACACCACGTTATTGCCCGCAGACAGGAGCAGGGCGTAGCCTGTGCCGTTCCACGGTTTAATGGCGCCAATCATGGACTGCAGCGTGGCGAGCGAGAAGTCAGAGGTGACTGAGCCCAGAAAGTGACCGTCACGCATGATGGGGGCGGCAATTGAGGTGAGCATCACGTCCACGCCGTTGTAGGGGTAAATATAGGGTTCGATGATCACATCTTTATGCCGCTGTTTCGGCAACAGATAGTAATCACCGCTGCCGGGCGTTTCGATGTCCGTCAGCAGGTGCAATGTCGGTTTGCCGGTGGCATCGCGGTCGACGTAGCGGGCGTAGCGCCCGGCAGGATCTTCACCGCTCTGACCGGCAAAGACGGCATCTTTATCGTCAAACGCGTTGGGCTCAAAGGCCATCGACATGGAGAGAAACGACGGGTGAGCCGAGAGGTAGTGGACGAGCAGCTGGTTCAGGCTCTGGCGGTCGGAAATGCCCGCTTCGCGCAGCGCGAGGGCGCTGTTGCCCATATCCCGGGCGGCAGTCAGGGCAGAATCCAGCTGTTTGCTGACCTGTAAAGCTTGTACCTCGGCTATCTGGCGAATATGGTTTTTGGCCAGCACCTCTTGCTGCGCCATCCATTGCCACATCATAAACCCGATCGTTGCCGTAAAGCCCACCGTCACGGTGAGGAAAATGGACAATAGCATCAACGTCTTGACTCTTATTTTTTGTCTTCGGACCATGGCGTCTTTCATTCTCATCTCCCGTAATGTCGTGCATGTCGGGCAGGCACAAAGTACTTATCGGATATTTCATCTCCTTTCTGTAGAGCGAAGGATATATTTAATTTAAATCCAGACGGTTAATTCCCGTTAATTAGTGTGGATGCTTTTATTTTGTGCATTCAATCAAAATAGTGCTCGATAAAACTCGTTATCGTCGTGTAGAAAGAGGATGCTAATAAATATAAAGTGGTAGAGGAGGATGGGATATGTACGGATTTATCGCGCGACAACCCATTTTTAACCCTGAAATGAATACCGTAGCCTATGAGCTGCTTTTCAGAGACGGGATGACAAATCGTTTTCCGGATGTGTCGGCAGAATATGCCACGTCCAGGATGATATCAGATCAGTTCTTATGTGTGCCGTCCCAGCGCATTGCCGGGGCACATACGTCGTTTATTAATTTCCCTTCAAGGATGGTTATTGACCGCAGTGGAGAAGCGCTTGATAAAGAGAGCGTGGTGATTGAAATCCTTGAAGATGCTGTGCCGGGGGCCGAACTGCTGCAGGCCGTCAGGGAGATGAATGCGCACGGCTATCAGTTTGCGCTTGATGATTTCACCCTTGCGCCAGAATGGGATGTTTTTTTACCCTATATTTCAATCCTGAAATTTGACGTTAGAAATTATACCTTAGCGCAAATTAAAGAGTATCTGAAAGTACGTAAACATCTGACTGGTCATATTAAATATCTTGCTGAAAAAATTGAGACTAAAGAGGAATTCAACCAATACAGAAACGAGGGGTTTTCCCTTTTTCAGGGCTATTTTTTCTGCCGTCCGGAGGTCATTAAATATAAACGGCTGTCGCAAAATCAGCTGGCGATTTTTCGGCTGCAAATGGAGGTCGGACGCAATAAACCTGATTTTCGAATCATCGAGTCGTTGATAAAAACCGATCTCACGCTCTCTTATAAAATCATGCGCTATATGAAGCATACGGCGTTTAAGCATGTCGGCGCCTGTAATTTCAGCAAGTTAACCCTGAGCGAGGTGCTCAGGTATCTTGGCGAAAACCAGCTCCGACGGTTTGTTGCCGTCGTGGTCCTCGCCAGTGCGGGCAATGACACCGTCAGCGAGCTTTACCCGCTGAGTATGATGCGCGGCAAATTCTGCGAACTGCTGGCTGAGACGATGAACGAACCTACTCTGGCTGAAAATGCGTTCATGTGCGGCCTGTTTTCTCTGCTCGATACCCTCCTGGAGCTTCCGATGGCAGAGCTGATGAAGCAAATTGCGGTACCGCAGAGCGTGAGCAACGCGCTGTGCCACCAGGAGGGACGGTTAGCCGACATGATTAACCTCTGCCGTTACTATGAACAGCAGCGGTGGGACGAGGCGACCCGGGCTCGTCAGGCGCTGGGCCTGTCAGATGAAGAGGTGGTTGAGGCGATGCGAAAAGCGACGCTCTGGGCTGGAGAGAATACGGTCAGTTAATCCTTCCTCACGCCGCGCAGGCGGCGTGAGGAAGAACGCGATACCGGTTAGCGGCCCGCTTTTAACTTCTGGTAATACTCTTCGTAGAGGCGGCTGGCGTCGCCGACATCGTTCTGCCACTCACCTTTGCTGATGGTTTCCGCATCCGGGTAGAGCGACTTATCGCTTGCCACTTCCGGCTTCAGCAGCTTGCGTGCGGCCAGGTTTGGCGTCGGGTAGCCAATCGTCTCGGCAACCTGTTTCGCCACATCCGGGCGCAGCAGGAAGTTAATCAGCTTCAGCGCCCCATCCACATTTTTCGCGTTAGCCGGAATGGAGAGGCTGTCCATCCAGAAGATCCCGCCTTCTTTTGGCCAGACTACCTCAAGCGGCGTACCGGCCTGGCGGGCCACATACGCGGAGCCGTTCCACACCATCCCCAGGTTTACTTCGCCTTCCATATACGGGTTTGCCGGGTTATCAGAGTTGAATGCCGCCACGTTAGGCATCAGCTTTTTCAGCTCGGCATATGCCGCTTCAATCTCTTTTGGATCCGTCGTATTGCCAGAGTAGCCAAGCTTGCGCAGCGCCACCTGGAAGACTTCGCGCGCGTCGTCGGTCAACAGCAGGCTGCCTTTGTATTGCGGTTTCCACAGATCGGCCCAGCTTGTCACCGACTTCGGATCGACGGCCTCGCTGTTAACGCCAATCGCGGTTGCCCCCCAGATATACGGAATGGAGTAGTCGTTATTTGGGTCAAACGGCTTGTTGAGCATCTCCGGATCGAGGTTTGAAAAATGGGTTAGCTTCGTTTTGTCGATCTTCTGGATCATGCCTTCTTTGCGCATTTTGTCGACAAAGTAGGTGGAAGGAACCACCAGATCGTACGCGCCATCTTTGTAGGTTTTGAGCTTGGCGTACATGGTTTCATTCGACTCATAGGTCGAGTAGATCACCTTGATGCCCGTCTCTTTGGTGAACTGTTCCAGTAGCCCTGGCGGCACATATTCGGTCCAGTTGTAGAAGTAGAGCGTTTTGCTGTCATCAGCGTGCGCGGCACCCATGCCAAGCACCAGCGCCGCAGCGGCGAGCATTTTTTTCATTTCATTGTCCCCTGAGATTTTGTTTTATCACGAGCAATAACCTGGCTGGCAATCACCAGAACCAGCGAAAACACCAGCAGAATGGTCGCCAGCGCGTTCACCTCAGGTGAGACGCCGACTTTCACCATTGAATAGATCTTCAACGGCAGAATTTCATAGCTCGGCCCGGTCACGAAGGAGGAGACTACCACGTCATCCATCGACAGGGTGAAGCTAAGCAGCCATCCGGCCGCCACGGCAGGCATCGCCAGCGGCAGAATGATTTTACGCAGGATGGTCATCTCGCTGGCACCCAGATCTTTCGCCGCCTCCAGCATGCGCACGTCGAACCCTTTAAGACGCGCAAAGACGGTCACCACCACAAACGGCAGGCAGAAGGTGATATGCGAGAACAGCAGCGACCAGAAGCCAAGCTGTACGCCCAGCAGCATGAACAGCACCAGCAGCGAAATCGCCATCACGATGTCCGGCGACATCATCACCACAAACAGCATGCCGCTGACGAACGGCTTACCGCGAAAGCGATAGCGGTAGAGCGCCACGGCGGTCAGGGATCCAATCAGCGTGGCGAAGGTGGCGGAGAAGATCGCCATCGTCAGCGAGTGCTGCGCGGCCTGCAGCAGGCTGTCATTGTTCATCAGCAGGCTGTACCAGTCGGTGGTAAAGCCCTGCCAGTTAATCCCAAAGCGCGAGCTGTTAAACGAGTTCACGATCAAAATAATGATCGGGATATACAGGTAAGCGTAAATGGCGGTCATAAAACCGCCGCGAAGCAGTCGACCGATCATTCGAGTTCCACCTTCTTGTTCAGCAGCCGTGAGGCGCGCCAGTAAACCAGCAGCATCAGACCCATCACCACCGTCAACGTAATGCTGGTGGCGGAGCCGAACGGCCAGTCGCGAATGTTGAGGAACTGACTCTTGATCACATTCCCAATCAGCAGGTTTTTCGCGCCACCCATCAGGTCCGAAACGTAGAACAGCCCCATGGCCGGAAGCATGACCAACAGACAGCCCGCGATAATGCCGGGCATGGTCAGCGGAATGATAATGCGGATAAAGGTCTGGAACTTGCTGGCACCCAGATCTTTTGCCGCTTCCAGCAGCGGTTTATCCAGCTTCTCAATGCTGGAGTAGAGCGGCATCACCATAAACGGCAGCAGGATATAGACCAGACCCACAATCACCGCGCTCGGGGTAAACATGATGCGGATCGGCGTATCAATCACCCCCAGCCACAGCAGAAATTCATTGAGGTAGCCTTTGGTGCTGAGGAAGATTTTCAGCCCGTATATGCGAATCAGCGAGTTGGTCCAGAACGGCACAATCAGCAGAAACAACAGCAGCGGACGCACCTTTTGCGGCAGACCCGCGAGGAACCATGCGAACGGATAACCCAGCACCAGGCAGGCAATGGTGGCAATCAGCGCCATATTGAGCGAATGCAGCAGCACGTCAAAATAGAGCGGATCGAGCAGGCGCGCGTAGTTGTCCAGCGTAAAGACCAGCGAAACGAAACGGGTATCGTCACGGGTCAGGAAGCTGGTGGCGATGATCATCAGGTTGGGTAAAAAGACAAACAACACAAGCCAACCGACGATCGTGGCAATCACCACATTCTGGAACTTACTTGTGTTCTTCATCAGCCAGTACAACCTCCCAGCTTTCTACCCAGTTGATAACCATTTTCTGGTCGAGAGAGTGGTCGAAGTCCGGGTCGTCCTCATTAAAGAACTCGCTGACCATCACCATTTTGCCGTTCTCCAGCTCGACGACAGACTCCAGCGTCATCCCTTTGTAGTTGCGCTCGCGGATATAGCCGATTAACCCTTCGGCCTCGGTATTGCCGTGAATTTCATCGACGCGCAGATCTTCCGGGCGCAGCAGAACGTTGAGCTTTTGTCCCTTTTCGACGGGGAAATTCACCGTGATGACGCACTCGCGTCCTTCGACGCACGCGCGAACGCGCTGGTCATCCAGACGCTCGATCACCGTGGCGTCGAAGATATTGATCTCACCAATGAAGCTGGCGACAAAGAGATTTTTCGGCTCTTCGTAGATTTCACGCGGCGTGCCGTCCTGCTCGATTTTGCCGTCGCGCATCACCACGATGCGGTCGGACATGGTCAGGGCTTCTTCCTGGTCGTGGGTGACGAAGACAAAGGTAATGCCGAGCTTGCGCTGCAGGGCTTTAAGCTCGTTCTGCATCTGCTTGCGCAGCTTGTAATCCAGCGCGGAGAGGGATTCATCCAGCAGGAGCAGACGCGGCTTGTTGACCACGGCGCGGGCGATGGCCACGCGCTGCTGCTGGCCGCCGGAAAGCTGATGCGGTTTTCGCTGGGCGAACGTCTCAAGCTGCACCATGCGCAGGGCTTCGGTGACGCGCGGTTCGATTTCATTCGCCGGGGTTTTTTGCATCCGCAGGCCAAACGCCACGTTTTCAAACACGGTCATGTGTGGGAAGAGGGCATAGCTCTGAAAGACAGTGTTGACGTGGCGGTCTTCGGCGGGAACCTGGGTGATGTCCTGGTTTTCAAGATGGATATGGCCGTTATCGACGCTCTCCAGCCCGGCGATAAGGCGCAGTACGGTGGTTTTGCCGCAGCCGGAGGGGCCAAGCAGCGTCAGAAACTCACCGTCATTGATGGTGAGAGTGAGGTCGGAAATGACGTCTTTGCCATCAAAACTTTTACGAATTCGTTCCAGTTGCACCAGCGGTGAACGTGAACGGGATTGTGTATTCAATTTTTGCGCTGTCCCATATAGACGCCTCAGGCAGCAGACTGAAGCGGGGTTTGTGTGTAACCACCTTGGTGACTCGTAATGAGGGCGGACATTCTACGGCAATCCCCCGCAATCGCCAATCCTTGTCACTGATTCATAAGCTACATTTACTAACGCATAACGATATAAACGGAATCTATGGTCACTCCCGTTTTTGCA
>NZ_KV787900.1:0-1443 GCF_001807145.1 Enterobacter sp. HMSC16D10 | reverse complement strand
TGTACTGCACCCATTTTGTTGGACGATGAAATGGAATAGTCCCTGATATGTCAAAGCCAAAATACCCCTTCGAAAAGCGCCTTGAAGTCGTGAATCACTACTTCACAACTGATGATGGTTACAGGATCATCTCTGCACGTTTTGGTGTGCCTCGAACCCAGGTCAGGACGTGGGTTGCCCTCTATGAAAAACATGGAGAAAAAGGTTTAATTCCCAAACCTAAAGGCGTTAGTGCTGATCCAGAGTTGCGCATTAAGGTCGTGAAAGCCGTGACCGAGCAGCAGATGTCCCTCAATCAGGCTGCTGCTCACTTTATGCTTGCTGGTAGTGGTTCTGTAGCCAAGTGGCTGAAAGTCTATGAGGAGCACGGAGAAGCTGGTTTACGCGCACTCAAGATCGGCACCAAAAGAAACATTACAATGTCAGTTGATCCAGAAAAAGCGGCGTTAGCATTGGAGCTGTCGAAAGACCGACGTATTGAGGATCTTGAAAGACAAGTTCGATTCCTTGAAATGCGGCTTACGTATCTAAAAAAGCTGAAAGCCTTAGCTCATCCCGCGAAAAAGTGAAAGTACTCAACGAGCTAAGGCAGTTTTACCCTCTTGATGAGCTTCTCAAGGCAGCGGAGATACCGCGCAGTACGTTTTATTACCATCTAAAGGCTCTCAGCAAGCCTGATAAGTATGCGGATGTTAAAAAGCGTATTGGTGAGATTTATCACGAGAATAAAGGTCGTTACGGATACCGTAGGGTAACGTTGTCTCTCCATCGAGACGGGGAACGGATTAACCATAAAGCCGTTCAGCGCCTGATGGGAACCCTCTCGCTTAAGGCAGCGATTAAGGTCAAGCGATACAGCTCCTACAGAGGAGAGGTAGGGCAAACCGCCCCCAATGTTCTCCAAAGGGATTTCAAGGCTACACGGCCAAACGAGAAGTGGGTTACCGACGTTACTGAATTTGCAGTCAATGGGCGAAAGCTGTATTTGTCTCCAGTAATAGATCTCTTCAACAACGAAGTTATTTCTTACAGCCTGTCGGAAAGACCTGTGATGAACATGGTCGAGAATATGCTCGATCAGGCATTCAAAAAGCTTAAGCCTCACGAGCATCCTATTCTGCACTCTGACCAGGGATGGCAGTATCGTATGAGAAGGTATCAAAACATCCTTAAAGAACAAGGCATTACACAGAGCATGTCCAGAAAAGGCAATTGTCTGGATAATGCAGTCGTGGAATGTTTCTTTGGAACCTTAAAGTCGGAGTGTTTTTATCTTGACGAGTTCAGTAATATAAGCGAACTGAAGGATGCTGTTACGGAATATATTGACTACTACAACAGCAGAAGAATTAGCCTGAAATTAAAAGGTCTGAGTCCAATTGAATATCGAACCCAGACCTATGTGCCTCGTGTTTAACTGTCCAACTTTTTGGGGTCAGTACA